>NZ_JAAKZY010000078.1 GCF_011045015.1 Streptomyces scabichelini
GCGGCGGGGCCGTGCAGCTGGGGGAGGGGCGCGAGATCGAAGACGAAGGGCAGCTCGACCGCGTGGGTGGCGCCGAGCTCTCCGTCCAGGGCCTGGGAGCGCCAGGCGAACTCGTAGGCGTGGGTGGCGGACTGGGCATGGGTGGCATGTGCGTCGGCCAGGGCCCAGCTGCCGGCGCCGAACAGCGCGTCGCCCATGATGGCGGAGCGCAGCTCGCCGAAGGACGCCTCGGGGCGTGTCTTCCGGTACGTCTCGACGAGTTGCGAAGGATTTGGGTGCGAGCGCGCCGCCATGTCGTCGACGTCCCCGGCGGTCGAGGTGGAGTACTTGCCCACGGGGACCAGGTAGAGGTTTCCCTCTTCGGTGTTGGTCCCGACGAGCAGGTTGACATCGGCGCTCAGGCCGGCGGCGACGGAATCGGCGGGCTGTCTGTCGAGGACCAGGCTGAAGGGACTGAGTCCGATCAGCGGGTCATGGTGCGTCTCGGTGTGCAGGTCGATGTCCGCGAGCTGGGAGGCGGCCTGGACCAGGCGCTCCTCGGAGATCTCCGCGAAGGCGTCGGCGTGCGGTTCGACGCCGAGGGCCTCGGCCGCTGCCTGGGTGACGCGCGCGGCTTGCTCGGTGGTGAACGCGCCAAGCCCGCTGCCGCTTTGGACGATCGCCCGGTGGAAGAGGCCTGCGGCTTCAGGGGTGGCGAGGACGCCGCCGACGATGGTCGCCCCGGCCGACTGGCCGAAGACGGTGACGTTGTGCGGATCTCCGCCGAAGGCGGCGATGTTCTCCCGCACCCAGCGCAGCGCGGCGACCACGTCGAGCAGGCCGCGGTTGGCGGGCGCCCCGGGCAGGTCGAGGAACCCGGCGATGCCGAGCCGGTAGTTGAGAGTGACGAGGACGACACCGTCACGGGCGAAGGCGGACCCGTCGTACAGCGCGGACCGGGTCGAACCGGCGACGAATCCGCCGCCATGGACGAACACCATGACCGGTAGGTCGCCGTCCGCGGCCGCAGGCGTGAAGACGTTGACGGTGAGGTAGTCCTCGCCGCGGCTCCAACCGGTGCCGAAGTAGGGGGACATGTCCACGCTGCCGAGCTTGCGCTCGGATTGCGGCGCGTTGGGTCCCGGCACGGTGGCGTCCCGTACGCCGTCCCACGGCTCGTGCGGCTGCGGCGGAGCGAACCGGCCGGCGCCGCGGGGAGGGGCGGCGTAGGGGATGTTCAGGAAAGTGGCGGTGCCGTCCTTCTGGCGCAGGCCGCGGACCGCCCCCTGCGCGGTGGTCACGATGGGGTCGGGGTGGTGGTTCACAGTGGTGCCTTTCCGCGGGCCTCAGCCCTGCTCGGTGTACGGGGCGAAGGGAGCCCAGCCCTTGATGGCGAATGTGCTGCCCTCGCGTGCCACTTCGGCGGCGCCGTGGCCGCCCAGGTGCGCGGGGATCACGAGTGCGTTGTTGTCGGCCGCCCAGCCCAGCACCTTGCGGCGGGTGGCGCGGGCACCCGCGGGGTCCTCGCAGAAGCAGCTGTTGGAGTCCGGCTCGAGGATCTGCACCGGGCTGTGCAGCATGTCGCCGACGAACACCGCGCGGTCCGTCCCGGAGGCGAGGGTCAGCACGGAGGAGCCGGGGGTGTGCCCGGGAGCCGCGTCCAGGCGCAGGTCGGCGTCGATCCGGTGGTTGTTCTCCCACAGCAGCGTCTGGCCGGCCTGGTGCACCGGGGCCACGCTGTCCTCGAAGACGTTCTGGTTGCCGCGGCCGAGCAGCGGCTTGTGGCCGTTTGCCGGGTTCCAGAAGTCGAAGTCGTCCTTCGGCATCAGATAGGTGGCGTTGGGGAAGGTGGGCACCCACTGCCGCCCGTCCAGGTATGTGTTCCAGCCGACGTGATCGACATGGAGATGCGTGTTGATCACGATGTCCACGTCCTCGGGCTCGACGCCGGCCCGCGCGAGATTGGCCAGGAAGTCCGTTTTCAGGTGGCTCCAGACCGGCGCGTACGGGCGCTCCTTGTGGTTGCCCACACCGGTGTCGACGAGGATGGTCCTGCCCTCGCTGCGCAGCAGCCAGGTCTGGATCGCGGAATTCACGATATTGGTCTCGGAATCCAGAAAATGTGGGGTCAGCCAGGGGGCGCCGTTTTCCCAGACGTCCTTCTTGCTTTCCGGGAAGAAGGTGTCGGGCGTCATTTCGACGGAACCGTAGTATTCCCATACCCGGGTGACGGTGACGTTGCCGAGCTTGATCTGTTCCATGGGGAATCCTTGGAAATTCGGAGGTTTTCCTGGAACCGTACGAGTGGCCCCGGGACACGCGGTATCCGTCACGTGACTGCACCAAGCCGCATGCCCCGACCGGTCTTGGCCGCTTGTAGCCTGGGCGGCGGCAAGGCAAGACGGCTCCGCTCGAAGAGCCACAGTTCCTGGAGACCCCGTGGACGATCACGCAGGCGGCCCCCGTGCGCTCGCTGGACCGGAGTCGGACGTGGGAAAGCCGATCGTCGGCCGGGACGCGGAACTGGCACGCCTCTTTCGTGCGGTGGACTCGGCGTCGGCCGACCCGGTTCTGATGCTGCTCGGCGACGTGGGCATGGGAAAGAGCGCACTGTTGGACTGTGCGGTGCGTCGGGCCGAAGCGAGCGGCGCTCGTGTCCTGCGCGCCCAGGGCAGCGAGTCGGAGTCAAGCCTCGCCTTCTCCGCCCTGCATCAGCTGCTGCGGCCGGTATCGGCTGCGGTGGACGAGCTGCCGGAGAGGCAGCGCGCGGCGCTGCACGGCGCGTTCGGTGCGGAGTCGGCCGCGGCGGAAACCGACCTGATGCTGATCGGGGTTGCCGTCCTGGGCCTGCTCTCAGCCCTGGGAGACCGAGGGCCTGTGCTCGTGGTCCTGGACGACGCGCAGTGGTTCGACCGTGCATCCCTGGACGCACTGTTCTTCGCGGCCCGGCGGCTGGCAGGGGAACCGGTCACGATGCTGATCGCAGCCCGCGCCGGCGATCACCTCCCGGGGTTCGACCGGCACGTTGAGACGCTTACCCTGGGGCCGCTCGACAACGCCGCGGCCGGCCGACTGCTGGACCTGCAGCCGCAGCGCCCAACCGGCCGGATGAGGACCCAGATCCTCGCCCAGGCCGACGGCAACCCGCTGGCACTGACCGAACTGGCGAAGACGGCCACCGCACACGAGACGGTCACGGGGCCGCCGCCCGCCGGCCCGCTCCCCGTCACCGATCACCTGGAGCGGATCTTCGCGGTCCGCCTGAACGGCCTGCCGACTCCCACCACGCGTGCCCTGCTGCTCCTGGCCGCCATGGACACCGTCGACTCCACCATCGCCGTCCCGGCCGCGCTGCCGGACGCCGAGGACGACGCATGGCCGCCCGCCGAGCAGGCCGGGCTGGTCCGGCGAACCGGCCGCGGCCTCCGGTTCAGCCACCCCCTGGTCCGGTCGGCCGTGTATCACGCCGCGTCCGCCGATGCCCGGCGCGCGGCCCACCTCGCGCTCGCCGAACTGCTGCGGGGCGAGCCGGACCGGCGAGCCTGGCACCTCGCCGCCGCCGCCACATCCCCAGACGCGGCCGTATCGGCGGAGCTGGAACAAACCGCCGACCGGGCCCGGCGCCGCGGCGGCCACGAGGCAGCGGCCAAGGCCCTTCAACGCGCCGCGGACCTCGCACCGCGCGGGGACAGTGCCCGGCTCCTTGTCGAGGCCGCCGCGGAGGCCGTGCTCACCGGTGACCTCGCCTGGGTCGAGGTACTTGCCTCCGCGGTACGGGCACGTACCGACGACGCGTCGCTCCTGGCAGACGCCACCGCGCAGGTCGGACGACTGGCAGCACTGACCGTGCGCCACACCGTGGTCTTCTCCCGACTGGCCGACGCCGCCGAGGAGTTGGCCCTCGCGCAGCCAGCCACCGCGCTGGACCTCCTGGCCGGCGCCGCCGTGGTCCGCTTCTACTGCGGAGAGGATGTCCAACAGCACCGCATCCAGGCCGTCCTGCAGAGCCTTCCCGAGGACGCGTCACCTGCATGGCTACGCACCTGGGTACGGGCCGTGACCGACCCTTTCGGCAACAGGGCCGAACTGCTCTTGCTGCTCCCGCAGGTCGCAGCCGAAGCGCGACGCCACCCCGACCGGCTCACCGCTTTCGCGATCATGGCGTGGCTGCTGGACGAGACCCCGCAGGCCGTCCGCGCCTTCGACGAGGCCTTCGACCACTGGGGCATGCGCGGACCGCTGCCAGAGGGTCTGGGCGGCGCGGCTGCCTGGAGCTATGTGGAACAAGGAAAGTGGGGGCGGGCCCGGGAGGCATGCGCCCGCAGCAGCGCGCTCGGTTCGACGGCCGGCCTCGATCACGCCGTGGCATGTGCGGCCGCCGTGGACGCCACCGTGCTGGCTTACCAGGGTGACGCGACGGCAGCCCGCGCCCGGGCCGAGGACGCGCTCGCCATGATCGACCCGCTGGAGAGCCGCTCGGTCTGCGTCTATGCCCGTCGTGCGCTCGGCGCCGCGGCTGCCGCGGAAGGCGCGCACGAGGCGGCGTACGACCAACTCCGCATGGTCTTCACGGCAGATGGCGCACCCGTGCACTACCACGCCTCCTATCCGGCCTTCGCGGATCTGGCCGCCGCCGCCGTGCGCAGCGGCCGGCGCGAGGAGGCCGCCGCGATCGTCGAGCGTGCCGCACGCGTCCTCGCGGCGGGCGCCTCACCCCGACTGCGCGCGCTGATCTGCCGCGCGCGTGGCCTGCTGGCAGACCCCGAGGACGCCGAGCCGCACTTCCGGGCGGCCCTGGCCGACCCTGTACTGGAACACTGGCCCTTCGAACGCGCCCAGACCCTGCTGGACCTCGCCGAGTGGCTGCGGCGCCGTCGACGCATCGCAGAGGCGCGAGCGCCGCTCACCGAGTCGCTGGAAACCTTCCGGCGTCTGGGCGCGCGCCCGTGGATCGAGCGCGCCCGGGCCGAATCGCGCGCCGCCGGCCTCGACGTCACGGACTCCACCCCCGACGCGCTTGCCGAACTCTCCCCGCAACAGCAGCAGATCATCAGGCTCGCCGCCCGCGGACTGACCAACCGTGAGATCGGCGAGAAGCTCTTCCTCTCCCCGCGCACGGTCAGCTCGCATCTCTACCGCAGCTTCCCCAAGCTGGGCATCACCGCCCGCTCCCAGCTGCGCGACCTCATCGAGGACACCCTCGCCATGGCCGACCACCAGGAATGAGGCCACGCCTGGCGACAGAAGCAGTCAGCTGACGCATACCGGGCGGCCTCCCGCCGAACCAGACTGGCCACGAGGCGAAGGCGGCAGCGCACCTCTTCTCCTGTGAACCCCGATGCCCGCCTGACTCCGGCTCACATGACCTCGCCTTCGTCGCGGCCGGACGGGAACGGCCCACCGCGTCGAAGGAACGGAAATCCATGGTGGCTGCGAAGACAGCGTCGCTCTGGGACCGGTTCGCCCCAGCCGACCCGGGGCTGCTGCGTCTGGCCGCCGGGCTGCGAGCCGTCCTCGGCCTCACTCTCGCCCTGGCCGCGCTGGCCGTACTGGATCAGCCCTCTGCCGTCCTCCTGGCCGGCGGCTTCACGGCCGTGGTCACCTCGTTGGCGATCAGCGACCTGCACCCCCGCAACCAGTTTCGTACCCTCCTCGCCGGGGCGCCCGTGACCCTGGCCGCCCTGACGACCGGGGGATTGCTCGCCTCTCTCTCCCTCGCCTCCCACTTGGCCTTCCTGCTGCTGATCTTCGCCGCGGTCTACGCCCGCCGCTTCGGACGACGCGGCCTGGACCTCGGGATCTTCGCCTTCATGGCCTACTTCCTGTCCCAGTTCGCCGGTATCCATCCCCATCAACTCCCGCAACTGGCAGGGGCGTTGGCCGTCTCCTTCACGACAGCCGCAGTTGCTCGCTTCTGCCTGGTGCCCGCGACGTCGTACGGAATCCTGACCCGCCTCAGGGCGGCATTCGACAGACGCCTTCGTGATACCCAGCAGGCCATGTCGGAGCTACGGACAGACAGCGCAGGCAGTGCCCGCAGACTCGAACGCCGTCTCCAACGACTGCACACCTCCGCGCAGCTGATTCAGGAATTCCTGTATGAGGCTCCGACCGCGCACCTCCGCGACACGACTGTGGAACTGGAGCGGACCGCACGAGAGGACGCGAAAGCGCAGCGCCTCGGAGTACGCGCGATCCGCGCGTCGAAGGATCCGGCGGCGCCCTCCGTCAACGCCGTGACGAAGCCGGAGACGGTGGACCAGACGAATCCCGTAGAGCGTGACCACATCATGCTCCGTCCGACGGCGACACAGCCCGCAGGCCCGTCGCGGTACACGACGCGGCAGGCGTGCCAGGTGACCGCCGCGGCCGCGATCGCCATGTTCGTCGGGCATGTGGTCTCACCGCACCAGTGGTACTGGGCCGTGGCCACGGCATGGGTCGTCTTCATCAACGCCGCGCACACCGGCGACATCCTGCTGCAAAGCGGCCGGAGGCTGATCGGCACCGTCGCTGGGGTGCCCTTCGGATACGGCCTCGCCGTCGTGGCAGCCGGGCATACGTCCCTGGCCCTGGGTTTCCTCCTCGCCTGCGTTTTCGGCATGTTCTACACGCCGCCCGGCAGCTACTGGGCGGTGACCTTCTTCATCACCGGCTCCCTCAGCATGGTGCTCGCACTCCTGCACACGCTCTCACCGGAGCTACTCTCGCTGCGCATCCAGGAGACCGCTCTGGGGGCCGGGTGCGGGATCCTCGCCGCGCTACTGGTCGTTCCCACGACTGTCCGCACGGTAGCCGACGAGCATCTGAGGGAGCTGCTCGCCATCCTCGACCACCTCATGTGCTGCACGCCGCCGCAGACAGAAGCCATGAGGCCCACACCCGCTGCACGCGATCTTGACCAAGCACTGGAAGCCTTCCGCAAAGCCTGCCGCCCCCTCGTACACCCACTCAATCCCCGCCGCGCCGAACTCGCCCGGACCCGCTGCCTGCTCGAGCACGTGGAAACCGCCGCCTTCCACGCGCGAAGCCTCGCCACCGAAACCGGATACATCCCGGCCGGCCGGGGCGGAGCGAGAAACATCGACCGAGACCACCAGCACATCCGCCAACTGCGATAGCGGCTTGGCCAGTTCAACAGAGCACAGCCACAGGCTGCCCGCTACGCGGACCGACCGACCCCCGCGCCAAGATGATCTCCGCCTACGAAAATCTTGCCAGAGCCACTTCAACTCGTACGCCGACCGTCTGGCGGCCCTGCGGGACGCCTGCCGCCGCGGCGAGGTCTGCCAGCCGCTGGACTGGGGCTCCCGAGCGTTCGTGGATAAGGGCCTTGCCGCCCCGCCTGGCCTGGCCTGGCCTGGGCCAACGGTCACGGCGCCGCGCCGGGAGGGCCCAGCTGGGCCAGTGCGGTGGCGCTCGGGCTGCCGGGATCTGCGGTGTAGAGCACCAGCCGCAGGCTGGTGCCGGGCATGAGCAGGGTTTGCCGGTCCAGGTCCAGCTCGCCGAGTTCGGGATGATGCAGGCGTTTGCTCAGCGTCGGCCGGGGGCGCACGTCGTGGCTGCGCCAGCCGGCGACGAAGTCCGGGGTGTGCGCGGCGTATTCGTTGACCAGCTCGCCCAGCGCACGGTCCGCCGGGTGGCGGGCGCCGGCCGCGCGCAGGTGGGCGGCGGACTGCCGGGCGAAGTCGCCTTCCGCGCCGACGGGGGCCGAGCAGAGGGTGTCGCCCAGCCGGATGGCGAGGCGCACGGTGTTGCGCTCGTGGACGGGCAGCTGCGCGAAGTCGATGATCAACGCGACCGCCGCAGCGTTCCAGGCCACGATGTCCTCCAGGTCGTTCACCAGATAGGCGGGTATCGGCCCGAGCCGGTGCAGCAGTCGGCGTGCATCGGCAGGCACCGGCGCACGATCGGCGTCCGTACTGGGCGGGATCTGCCCGGCCAGCCGTGCCAGGTGCTCACGCTCTGTGGCGGTGAGGCGCAGCGCCGTGCCCAGCGCGGTCAGCACCTGCGGCGACGGACGCGGCGCGCGGGCCTGCTCCAGTCGCTCGTAGTAGCTCGTGGACACCCCGGCCAGGGCGGCCACCTCTTCCCGGCGCAGCCCGGGGGTGCGCCGGGCACGCAGGCCGGGTGGGTGGACGGCCGTGGCCGGCATCTGGGCCGGGCGCAGCGCCTCCCGCCGACGGCGCAGAAAGTCGGCCAGTTCTCCTCTGCTCACCCGGCCAGGTTGGCACAACGGCACTCGGCTTATCCACGGACCAGTGGTCCGGGGCTCACTGGTGCGTTCCACGGCACCGCCCCGTGCGCCCACTCTGGTGCGGTCACACGTCCTGCTGAACGCTGGAGAATCACCGTGTCACCACGCACTTCCGAAGAGACCTTTGGCCAGTTGCTGGAGCTGCTGCTGGCCAAAGACATGGATGCCATCGCCGATCTGTGGGCGGAGTACGGCACCGCCGAGTTCCCCTTCGCCGAAGGGGCCTCACCGAGACGGCTGACCGGACGTGAGGCCGTCCGGGGCTATCTGGCCGGCTACCCGGACCTGGTGGACGTGCAGGCGATCCCGACCCTCACCGTGCGCCACACGGACCAGCCGGACACCATCGTGGTGGAGTTCACCGCGCGCGGCCGCACGGTGGCCACCGACGAGCCGTACCAGTTGGACTACATCACGGTGCTCACCACCCACCAGGGCCTGATCACCCGTTATCGGGACTACTGGAACCCGTTGGCCGCGGCCTCAGCGGCCGGCACGCTGCCCGAACTGCTCGGCTCGCTGCGCTCGCAGGCCACCCGATGACCGGCGTGCTGATCACCGGCGGCACCGGGAAGACGGGAAGCGCCCTGGCCGAACTGCTCCGCACAAGCGGTGTGCCGGTCCGGGTGGCCAGCCGCATCCCATCGGCCGACGCCCCGGACGCGGTTCGGTTCGACTGGAGTGACCCGGCCACCCATCCGGCTGCGCTGCACGGGATGGACCGGGTCTACCTGGTGCCTCCGGTAGACACCACGGACCCGATGCCACTGGTCGAACCGTTCTTGTCCGAGGCCGAACGCCTCGGCGTGCGCCAGGTGGTGCTGCTCGGCTCCGCTATCGTGCTGCCCGGTGCCCCCAGCGCGCTGGAACTGGCCGCGCACGTGCGGGCCCGGCCCGGATGGGTGGTGCTGCGCCCCTCCGGGTTCATGCAGAACTTCCTGGCCCCCCACCCGCTGGGTGAGCGGATCCGGCGACGCGGCGAGATCCGCACCGCCGCCGGAACCGGCCGGGTGGGCTGGATCGACGCTCGAGACATCGCGGCGGTGGCCGCCGTGCTCCTGACCGAACCCGACGGCCACCCCGACGACCAACGTGACTACCTGCTCACGGGGCCGAAGGCGCTGAATTACCAGGACGCGGCACAGATCATCACCATCCACACCGGCCGGCCGATCCGGGTCGTGCCCGTCGGCGTCGCCGAGCAGGCAGACACCTACCGTGCGTCCGGCATGTCGGACGCCTTCGCGACCGCCCTCGCCGCCGTCGACGCCGGCATCCAAACCGGCCGGGACGACCAAGTCAGCACCGCGGTGCTGGACCTGACCGGCCGCCCGCCCCGCACCTTCGCCGAGTTCGTCCAGGACCACGCACCCCACTGGGCGAACGCAGGGACATCCCAAGACTGACCGACACCTGTGCCGGCCCGGCGTGAGCTCCTCCTTGGACCAGCCCTTGAGCTCGGCCACCCATAGTGCTCAAGCCGCCAGATCTACTGGCAACTCGCCAACTGAAGTGCCCAGTGAGCGACACGAGGTCGCTCCAGGTAAGAGGTCATCTCATTTGGTGAGTCTGGGGTAGGTGATCCCGCGTTGTCGTAACCATCGGCGCAGGTGGTCGTAGTCGTAGCCCTTGTCGCCGTGGAGTTTGGCGGGTCGGCGTGGGCGGGGCCCGCGGCGGGAGCGGATGGGCGGGATGCCTCGCACGAGTGGCTCGATGGCCTGGCTGTCGTGGAGTTTGGCGCCGGAGATACCGATGGAGATACCGATGGAGACGGGCAGACCGGTGGGCTCGTTGATCAGGTGGATGTTCGAGCCGTACTTGCCTCGATCGACAGGATTCGGGCCTGTCAGGTCCCCCTTTTCAGAGCCCGCATGTTCACCGAGTCGATCGCGCATCGTGACCAGTCCAGGTCTGCGCGCGAGCCGAGCTCGGCCAGGACGAGGCGGTGGAGCTTGGCCCACACGCGGGCTTCAGTCCACTCGGAGTTCGCCACTCACGAAGATGTGGACGCTGTACTCGTCCACCCAGACGGGCGCCCGCTGCCCGGGGTGAGCAGGCCCCAGCCTGATCCGCAGGACGGATGGAATGACGGCCAGTTGACCGCTGGCGGCGACAACCGTGTCGAACTACACCGCCCCCGCGGAGGACACCAGCAGCGGCGCCTGCGGCGCCGGTGCATCGGCAAGGCTCTCCGCCGCCCGGGCGGACCGCTTTGGCGAAACTACCCGACAACGATGCGGACTGCGCGTCGAACAGCGTGAGGTTGTAGAACGCGTTGACCGGGGCCCCGATGGGGACATCCCTCGAGGCGAGCAGGTTGCGGGTCCGCCGCAGGGCCACGAGCGGATAGCTGTACTTATTCCACCCCGGATCCAACTCCGGTGAGTTCTCCGCGCAGTCGTACCGTTTCCGCCGGGTCCCAGCCCTCGCGGGGTACCGAGGAGAGCAGCAGCCGGGTGTACGGGTCCGTCGGGGCGTCCAGGACCCGGGCCGTGGGGCCCGTCTCGACCGTGCGGCCGCGTCGCATCACCAGCGTGTCGTCGGTGATGTGCCGTACGACGGCCAGGTCGTGGCTGACGAAGACCAGGGCCACCCCGGTCTCCCGGCGGATATCGGCGAGAAGCTGGAGTATCTGTGCCTGGATGGACACGTCCAGCGCCGCCACCGCCTCATCCAGAACCAGGACCTGGGGATCCACGGCCAGTGCACGGGCGATGGCCAGTCGCTGGCGCTGCCCGCCCGACAGTCCCCGCGGGCGGGCGCCGGCCTCCCGCTGGCCCAGGCCCACCTGGTCGAGCAGTTCGGCGACCCGCGTCGCGGCGGCCTGACCCTCGTACCGGCCGTGCAGCCGCAACGCGCCGTGCAGGCACTGACTCGCGGTCAGACGGGGGTCGAGGGAGACATACGGGTCCTGGAAGACGATCTGGATCTCGCGGGCGCGGCGCAGACGTGCCGCCTTGCCGCCGCCCGGCCGCTTCAGCACGGGCAGCTTTCCGCCGCCGCGCTCCCCGGTTGTCCGCTCCCGCCCGTTCACGGCGATCGTTCCCGCGTCCGGCCGTACGAGGCCCACCAGCATCCGGGCCACCGTAGTCTTTCCGGAGCCGGACTCGCCGACGACGCCCAGCGAACCGCCGGCCGTCACGGAGAACGAGACGTCGTCGACGGCCGTCGTGCGGCCGCCGCCCGGGAGCGGATAGCTCTTGTACAGGCCCTGTACGACGAGTGCGGGTTCGGGCTCGGTCATCGTGTTCCTCCCTGGATACTCCGCCTTTCAGAGCGGAGAGGAAACGGACTCCTGCGGAGCAGGGCAATGGGCTGGGATTCGCCGCCAGGGCGGATCGCAGTACTCCGACCCGCAGGTTTGGTCTTTACGCGCGGCCTTACTGGTTTGTGAGCGTGACCGCGAACCACGTGAAGCGGGCGTTCAAATACCGCTTCTATCCGACCGATGCGCAGGCAGCCGAGCTGTCGCGCACGTTCGGATGCGTGCGCAAGGTCTACAACATGGCGCTGGAAGCCCGTACGCGGGCCTGGCAGCAGGGCGAGCGGGTCAACTACAACGCCACCTCCGCCATGCTGACAGCGTGGAAGAAGACCGAGGAGATGGCCTACCTGTGCGAGGTCTCCTCGGTGCCGCTCCAGCAGTGCCTTCGGCATCTGCAGGGTGCGTTCGTGAACTTCTGGGAGAAGCGGGGAAAGTACCCGCGCTTCAAGTCCCGGAAGAAGTCGCGCCGGTCGACGGAGTACACCAGCTCGGCGTTCCGGTACCGCGACGGCCAACTGAAGCTCGCCAAGATGACGGATCCCCTGGACATCGTGTGGTCCCGTCCCCTGCCCGAGGGGGCGAAGCCTTCGACGGTGACGGTTTCCCAGGACGGCGCGGGGCGCTGGTTCGTCTCCATGCTGTGCGAGGACCCGAGCGTGAAGCCGCTGGCCGCCACCGGCGCGGCAGTTGGCGTTGACGCTGGCCTGGACCACCTTCTGGCGCTCTCTACGGGTGAGAAGATCGCCGATCCCCGGCATGAGCGAAAGGACCGTGCCCGGCTGGCGAAGGCTCAGCGCAACCTGGCCAGGAAGGTGAAGGGGTCGGCGAACCGGGCCAAGGCCCGGCTGAGGGTCGCCAAGGTCCATGCCCGCATCGCCGACCGCCGGCGTGACCACCTCCACAAGATCACCACCCGGCTCGTGCGTGAGAACCAAACGCTCGTGATCGAGGACCTGACCGTGCGCAACATGGTCACGAACCGGAAACTCGCCCGCGCCATCAGCGACGCGGCGTGGTCGCAGTTCCGGAGCATGTTGGAGTACAAAGCCCAGTGGTACGGGCGGAATGTAGTGGTCGTGGACCGCTGGTTCCCCTCGTCCAAGCTGTGCTCCACCTGCGGCACCTTGCAGAACAGGATGCCGCTCAACGTCCGTACCTGGACGTGCGACTGCGGAACGACCCATGACAGGGACGTGAACGCGGCACGGAACCTGCTTGCCGCCGGACGGGCGGTCCAAGCCTGCGGAGCTGGTGTAAGACCTCAACGGAGTTCTCCGGGCGGGCAGTCGGCGATGAAACAGGAAGTCTCACGGCGCGAGCCGTAAGAATCTCCCCCGCTTACGGGGGAGAGCGTCAAGCGCTGCTCCTCGCTACGAGTTCCAGACGGCGGCAGGCTGCCGTGCCGCTGCCCGTCGTTCCACCGTCCGTCGATTCGCTGTCGTCGCCGAACGGGACCGCCTCCGGCGTCCAGCTCTCGCACTCCTTCTCGGCCCGCGGGCAGCGCGGGGCGAACGGGCAGCCGGTGAAGGTGTCGGACAGGGACGGCGGGCGGCCGGGGATGGGGCGCAGTTCGCGGTCGTCGCCCAGGGCGGGCGAGCAGTCCAGCAGGCCGCGGGTGTAGGGATGCCGCGGGTCGGCGAACAGGCCGCGCGCGGGCTGGTGTTCCACCACGCGGCCCGCGTACATCACGTACACGCGGTCGCAGTAGGCGGCGGCGAGCGGCAGGTCGTGCGTGATGAACAGCGTCCCGAGGCCGCTGCCGGCCTGCCGCCGCTCCTGCTGGATGCCGCGCAACAGGGCCAGGACCTCCGCCTGGGTGGTCGCGTCCAGCGCGCTCGTCGCCTCGTCGGCGAGGAGGAGGCCGGGGTCGGTGGACAACGCGGCGGCGATCACGACCCGTTGCAGCATGCCGCCGGACAGCTCGTGCGGTCGCTGCCGCATCCGGTGTTCGGGGTCGGGCAGGCCCACGGCGGCCAACAGCTCCACGGCCTTCGCCGCGGCCGCGCGCTTGGACAGCCCCAGGACGCGTACGAGCGGCTCGGTGAGGAAGTCGCCGATCCGGCGCACCGGGTTCATGGCGGAGCGCGGGTCCTGGAAGACCATGGAGACGGTGCGGGACCGGTGCCGGCGCAGCCGTGCGGGGTCCATCGCGAGTACGTCCTCGCCGTCCACCCGCACGGAGCCGGAGGCCCGCGCGCCCTCGGGCACCATGCCGAGCACGGCCCGTGCCGTGGTCGACTTTCCGGAACCCGACTCGCCGACCAGGCCGACCACCTCACCGCTGCCGACGGTCAGCGACACATCGGCGAGCAGGGGCCGGGCGGCGGTCCCGGAGGGCAGCCGCAGGGTGAGATTCTCGATGTCCAGCAGCATGGCCGGTTACCTTCCTTTGCCCAGCCGGTCCGAGACCCAGACCCCGACGATGTTGAAGGCCACCACGACGGCGGCGATGGCCGTGCCCGGTACGAGGGCCGGCAGCAGCGCCCCCTGCACCACGGCGTCCTGGCCCTCCTGCACCATCAACCCCCAGTCGATACTGGGCGATCCGGCGCCGAAGCCCAGATAGCTGAGCGTGGCCAGGCTCATCAGCCCCTCGCCGAACAGCACCACGAGGTAGCCGACGAGCGCACCGGACAGATTCGGCACGAGATGACGTACGCAGATCTGTGCCCCGCCCATGCCCTGGACCCGATAGGCGTCGATGTACGGCTTGGACCGCTCGGCGAGGGCGAGGCTGCGGGTGTACCGCGCGATGGTGGGCGCGTAGGCGAGCCCCATGGCGACGACCGAGGTGGTGAGGCCGTCGCCGAACACCGCGATCACCAGGACGACGAACAGCAGGCCCGGGAAGGCGTACATCACGTCCGTCACGCGCGAGAGCAGGGTGTCCACCCAGCCGCCGTACCAGGCCGCGACCGTGCCCATCGTGATGCCGAGCAGCGCCGCGAGCGCGAGCAGCGCCAGGGGAGCGAGCAGGCTCGACCGGGCGCCGTACAGCACCCGGGAGAGCAGATCCTGGCCGGAGGCGTCGGTGCCCAGCAGGTGCTCGGGGCTCGTCCCGGCGAGGGAGGCGGACAGGTCGACCGCGTCGGGCGCGTACGGGGCGAGCAGGGGTGCGAACACGGCCGCCACCACGACCAGGGCGAGGAAGCCGCCCGCGACCATCACCGGTACCGGCCGCCGCACCCGCGTCTTCACCGGGAGCAGTGCCCCGGCTGTCAGAGTCGTCATGCGGCCTTCCCTCCGAGCGAGACCCGGGGGTCGATCAGCGGATGTACGAGATCGACCAGCGTCGTCACGACGACATAGCCGATGACCATCAGCAGCAGCACCGCCTGTGTGACGGGGAAGTCGTGCGTACTGATCGCACTGACCAGCAGCGAGCCGACACCGCTGAGGCCGAAGGCGGTCTCGACGACGACCGTCCCGGCGAGCATGCCCGCCATGACGAGACCGCACATGGTGACGATCGGTCCGAGCGCGTTGCGCAGCACGTGCCGTACGACGATCTCACGCTCCGTCAGACCGGCGGCGCGGGCGGCCTCCACATGGTCGGAGGCGTATGCCTCGGCCATCGCCTGCCGGGTGACCCGGCTGATCACCGCGAGCGCGCCGAGCGCGAGCGCGAACGCCGGAAGCGTCAAGTGGTGCAGCCGGCCGGTGAATCCCTCGCCCTGGCCGGTCACCGGGAACCAGCCCAACTGCACCCCGAACAGCGACACCAGCGCGATCGCGGCGACGAAGGAGGGGACCGACGCGGCGAGCGTGGTGCCCCCGACGACGGCCGAGTCCACCCAGCCACGGCGCAGCGCCGCCAGCACCCCGGAGCCGACGCCCAGGACCACGAAGAACACCGTGGCGTAGGCGACGAGTTCGAGAGTGGTCGGCAGCCGCGCGCCGATCAGGTCGGCCACCTGGTCCCGGTACTGGAACGACCGGCCCAGGTCGCCCTGCGCGCTCTCCCAGAGCCACCGGCCGTACTGGACGACGAGCGGCTCGTCGAGGTGGTACTCCGCGCGGACCGCCGCGAGCTTCTCGGGAGTGAGCTCCTGCCTGCTGCCGGAGAGGAGGACGGCGGGGTCGCCGGGGGCCGCGTAGGCGGCGGAGAAGATGACGAACGAGGCGGCGAGCAGCGTCGCGAGGAGGCCGGCGATCCGGCGCGGCAGTCCGCGCAGCATGGCATCAGCCCTTCGTTCCGAGGTCGGCCGCCCAGGGGTAGTACAGGGACACCATGGATGCGGGCGGGCCGGTGTACTTCTCGCCGAGCACCAGCACCGACGGCACCTGCACCAGCGGAATCCACACGGCGGCGTCGGCGAACTTCGACTGCGCCTCGATGACGAGCTTCGCCCGCTCCTTGTCGTCGATCGTCTGCTGGGCCTTCTTGACGAGGGCGTCGTAGTCGCCGTCGGAGTAGCCGAGCCAGTTGTTGGCGCTGCCGGACATGCCGTTGTCGTAGAAGCCCACCGGGTCGGCCTTGGAGATGTACCAGTCGACCGCGATCAGGTCGAAGCCCTCCCGGGCCTTCGGATCGGCGAAGAACTCGTCGTACTGGCTCGGCGGCACCGTCTTCACGGTCACCTCGAGACCGATCTTCTGCGCCGCGCCACGCACCGCGTTGGTGATGACCGTCTGGCTCTCACCGCCGTCACTGGCCACGACGATCGGCTGTGCGGGCGCCCCGGCCTCCTCGACCAGCTTCTTCGCCTGCGCGATGTCGTCCGAGGACGGCGACGGCGTGTACGCGGTCGACTTCTCCAGGTCCGTCTGCGCCTTCTGGAACGCGGCCTTCTCATAACCCCACGCGCCGGGACCCACGGGCGTCGCCCAGGGCTGGGCGAGGCCGCTGAAGCCGGACTTGGCGATGCCCTCACGGTCCAGGGCCAGCGACAGCGCCTTGCGCAGCCGGGCGTCCTTCAGCGCGCCGCTGTCGGTGGGGCTCAACGACCAGGCGGTGGTGGACTGCCCGTAGTAGGCGCGTACGCCCTTCTTCTCGGCCAGGACAGCGGCCGGGCCCGTGGCGGTCAGATAGGCGCCGTCCGCGGCACCGGTGGACACGGCGTTGACCAGCGCGCTGCCGGTGGCCCAGCGGAAGACGACGTTCTTGGTCAGCGCCGGGCTGCTGTCGTCCCAGTAGTCCGCGTAGCGCTCGATGGTGATCGACGACCCGGAGT
Source organism: Streptomyces scabichelini (assembly GCF_011045015.1). Lineage (GTDB taxonomy): Bacteria > Actinomycetota > Actinomycetes > Streptomycetales > Streptomycetaceae > Streptomyces > Streptomyces scabichelini. The sequence goes on from NZ_JAAKZY010000078.1 coordinate 16,676, forward strand.
CCCAGCTCTTCAGCCGGTACGGCCCCGTGCAGGCGTCCGGCTGCCCCGGGGTGCCGTAGTCGTCGCCCTGCTTCTCCACCGTCTCGCGGTCCATGATGATCCCGGCGTCGCCCGCCAGGGCCTTCATGAACAGGGCGCTCGGCTCCTTGAAGGTGACGGTCACCTCGGACGCGCCGGTCTTGGTGATCTTGTCGACGTCCTCGTACTCGTCCGACTCCGACATCTCCGGCCGCGCGTGCCGCTTCAGGCTCCACACCACGTCGTCGGCCGTCATGGGGGAGCCGTCGTGGAACGTGACGCCGTCGCGGAGGGTGAGGACGAGCGTCTTGTCGTCGGTGTACTCGGCCTTCGCCGCGAGCTGGGGTTCGGTGGTGAGGTCAGGCTGGAGCTGGAGCAGCCGCTCGCAGACGTTGGCCAGCACCGTGCGTCCGCTGGTGGTGCCCTGCCGGTCCAGGTCCAGGGAGCCGGGCTCCTGCTCCACCAGCCAGTTCACCGTGGCGGCCTCGCCGGATGCCTTGGCGGTGGTGTTGGTGAGCTTGAGCTCGGCGGCGTCGGCGGTCGTGCCGCCCGCCCCGGAGGAGGCCCCGGAGCACCCGGCGGTGAACAGCAGCGCTCCCGCGAGGCCGGCTGCGGTGGTACAGAGCTTGGTTCTCATAGCAGGCTCTTCCTGGTGGTTCGAGAGGTGAGGGGCATCCGCGCGGTGGGGGCGTCTGCGAGTGGGTGGCGTTCGCGTCGCGGGTGAGAGGGCGTCAGTTCGGCGCGTGCGGGCCGTCGTAGAGGTTCCAGGGCAGATGCTGGTACTCGTGATCGCAGGGGGTGCCGGGGGTCACGTAGTAGTCGCCGGTGGTCAGGTCCACGCAGGAGGACAGCAGCGTCATCCACCGCTTGACCTCGGGCTGGCGCGGGTCGGGGTGGGTGCACAGGCCCTCGGGGTGGCCGAGGTGGTCGGACATGGCCTGGCGGATCAGCTTGCGGGAGTCGTCCGGTGCGGTGGCCGTACGCAGCAGGCGCAGACCGGCCTCGGCACGGGGCACGCGGATCAGTGAGTCGGAGGACGCGGGCCGGTAGGTGGCGGCGAGCTGGACGGGGACGCCGGCCTGGTAGTGGTTGCCGTGCACGAGCAGGCCGTCGGAGGGATACAGCCAGCCGTGTGCGCCCGGCGTGGTCTCCAGGTCGACGGCGAAGCCTTCGCGGCAGGTCAGCAGGGCGTTGCTCGCGATGTGGCCGCGGGTTCGGCATAGCACCTCGACCGCCTCGCTGATCGACTCGCTGTCCAGCACGCGGCGGCGGATCACGGTCTGGGGCAGCCCCACGGCGTCGTCGAAGCGGCCGCCGAGACCGTTGGCGTTGAGCGCGACGCCCGCGGAGTTGGCGCCCTGGCGGCCGATCTGCCCTGCCTCGACCTGCATGATCACGGTGGGCCGCGGGGGCTGGACGATCCGCAGCATCACGAGGGTGTCCGCGGTGCCCGCCCGCCAGTCCCAGTTCTGGCCGCAGTAGACGTGCCCGTCGCCGCTGGCCTGGTCCATGACGGCGAAGGAGGTGCAGCCGTCGCTCGTGCCCTTCTCCTCCAGTTCGGCCTCCACCGTGTCCTCTGGGGTGTCCTCCCGGCCGCGCATGCCGGCGAAGGTCTCGTCGTAGAGGATCTCGCCCCGGGCGTTCAGCGCGAGCACGTCCAGGAGTCCGACGCCGGCTCCCTCTGCGAGCCCGCTCATCTCCTCGACGAGCTCGGGGGCGTACGCGCGCACCGGCTCGAGCCAGCGCTCGGCCCGCGCGGTGACCTGCTCCCAGGTCAGCCCCGACGACTGGCCGAATGCCTCCTCGTAGTAGGCGAGCGCGGCGCCGAGTCTGCCGCGCACGGCCTCGCCGTACTGGCGTCCGCGCTCGGTCGGCGTACCGGAGATCTCGACGATCGGGATGGTGCTGGCTGTCATGCCTCTCCTGTGTTCTGAGATCCATGTGATCCGCGACCGGGGCCCGCGACGATCTGTCATGCCGCATTCGGGACAGGCCTGTAATGTGCGTTTCAGGATCCGGTACTTCTGGAATGATGGCTCCAGGTTAGTAATGGCTACTACAGGGAAGTCAATAGCTGTAATGAGCGAAACAGAAGACGTAACCGGGGCGACACGACTGCACGCCACCATTCGTGACCTGTGGGGGGAGTTGTCCGCTTCCGAGCGCGTGGTGGCCCAGTACCTGGCGAGCACCCCGCCGGAGCACCTGCTCTTCGCCAGCGCGCAGGAACTGGGCACGGCGAGCGGCACCAGCAACGCCACGGTCGTACGCGCCCTGCAGCGCCTCGGCTACGCCGGACTGCCCGCGCTCAAGCGGGAGCTCGCCGCCGACTTCACCACCGCGACCGCCCCCGAGGAGCGGCTCAAGCAGCGCATCGCCCATGTCGGCCATGACCTGGAGCAGATCAAGAACCGGGTCTTCGACGAGGCCGCGGAACGTCTCGAACAGTGCCGCCGCCTGCTGGAGACCGATGTACTCAAGCAGGCGGTCCAGACCCTGGCCGACGCCCGCGAAGTGATCGCGTACGGCGTCGGTGCCTCCGAACTCGCCGCCCGGCACCTGGTGCTGAAGCTGCGCCGGGCCGGCCGCCGGGCCCGCTTCGTCGGCGCCACCGGGTTCACCATGGCCGACGAGCTGCTGGATCTCGGCCGCGGCGACGCGGTGGTGATCCTCCAGCCCGGCAGGATGCTGCGGGAGTTCACCGTCCTCACCGAGCGGGCGCGAGCGGTCGGCGCGAGCGTCCTGCTGGTCACCGACGAACCCACCAGCCCCCTCGCCAGGCGCGCCGACGTGGTGATCAGCGCCCCGCACACCCCCACCGGCATCACGGCCGAGTCCCTGGCGGGCACCGTCGTGATGGACACCCTCGTACTGGCCCTCGCCTCACTGGACGAGCACCGGGCCGTCGAGACCTCCCACCAACTCACCGTGCTGCGCGGGCAGTTGCTCGATCCGGTCGAGCCGCGGCCGCGCAAGAGCTGACCGGCACCGCTCACGCATCACGCTTCACGACTCACGACCCACGCGATCGGAACCGCCCATGCACCAAGCACCACCGCCCGTCTGGCCGGGCGGGGCACGCTGTGCCGTCATGCTCAGCTTCGACGTGGACGGCCCCACCCTGTGGCTCGACCGCTCCACCGGTCGGTGGGACGACGCGCGGGGTTTCTCCATCGGCGCGTACGGCCCCTGGAGAGGCACCCCGCGTCTCCTGGACCTGCTGGAGGACCGCGGCCTGCCCGCCACCTTCTTCGTCCCGGGCAAGATCGTCGAACAGTGGCCCGCCCTGGTGAAGGACATCGCCGCGTCCGGGTATGAGATCGGCCATCACGGCTGGATGCACGAGACGTTCTTCGACCACCCCCGCGCAGCGCAGCGCGACATCATCGAGCGCAGCCAGGACCTGCTGGAACGCACCGCCGGAGTACGCGCGGCGGGGTTCCGCAGCCCGAGCGGCGACATCGCCGCCGACACCCCGTCCCTCCTGGCGGAGCTGGGCTTCTCCTACTCCAGCTCCATGCGCGGCGACGACCGGCCCTACCGCTGGCAGGCCGAAGGCCGCGCCCTGGACCTGATCGAGATCCCGGCGCACTGGGAGCTGGACGACTACCAGCAGTTCGTCTACAACGAGTCCCCGCCGGAGCCGCACGGCCTGGACCGGATCGCGTCCACCCTCACCACCTTCGACAACTGGCGCCGCGAGTTCGACGGTTACCACCGGTGGGGCCTGTGCTACGTGCTGATGCTGCACCCCCAGGTCATCGGCAAACCCCAGCGGATGCGCGCCCTGGAGCGCCTGCTGGACCACATGAAACGACCTGGTGACGTCTGGTTCGCCACGGGTGCCGAGATCGCCGACTGGTGGCGGTCGCACGGCGAGACCGCGTCGCGGAGGGCGGCATGAGTCGTACGACTACGGACCCGACGGGCCCGAGAGACCCGGCGGACCGGACGGACCCTACCGACCCGACAGACACGGCGACACTCGGCACCGGCGTCCGGCGGCGCAGGCAGCCCCGCCCCCGGTGGCCGGGCGGGGCCCGGTGCGCGGTGGTGCTCACCTTCAACCTGGACGCCGAACTGTTCTGGCTCCGACTGCATCCGTCCGCCGCGCACCGGCCCAAGACGCTCTCGCTGGGGACGTACGGGATGTCCCGGGGCGTCCCGCGGCTACTGGACCTGCTGGATGAGCACGGGCTGCCGGCCACCTGGTTCGTTCCCGAGCACACGGCGCTGCACCATCCCGACGCGGTCCGTCAAGTGGCCGCCGCCGGGCACGAGATCGCCGCCGCGGCGCTTCCGGTTGTGGGAAGGGCACCCAGCGGGGACGTACGGGACACCTGGTCGCGAACCGCCGACCTGCTGGAGGCGGTATCGGGCGCCCGGCCGACCGGGCTGCGCGCCGCACCGGGACCCATGGGCGACGGGCACGCCGCGCTTCTCGACGAGCTGGGCTTCGGCTGGTCCTCGTCCACGCACGGCGACGACCGCCCTCACCTGCTGTGGTCCGCCGGGCGGCCGACACCCGTCGTGGAGGTGCCATGGCAGTGGGAGTACGCCGATCACCCCTACTTCCTCTACAACGGCGCCCCGGTGGCCTTCCCTCCCGCCGAGTCCCGTATCGCCGCCTACCAGGACGTCCTCGAGGACTGGAAGGACTCCTTCGACGCCTACCGGGACCACGGCCTGTGCTGGGTCCTGGCCCTCGACCCGCAGTCCATCGGCAAGCCGGGCCGGGCACTGATGCTCGAGGAACTGCTGGACCACGTCCGCGGACATGAAGACGTCTGGTTCGCCACCGGACAGGAAGTGGCCGGGCACTGGCGGCAGACAGCCGATGCGGGGACGGAACCGGAGGGCCACCCGGAGAGGGCGAGAGCCGCCTGGAATTCCTGAAATCGGCGGCGAGCGGCGGGCGACGGGCGGCCGGGGCCGGAGGCCGGAGAGCCGACAGAAATGGCGTCACGGCATCAGGCGTCGTTCCTTGGCGACCGCCACCGCCCCGGCCCGCGTTTCCACCCCCAGCTTGCCGTAGATCCGGCCCAGGTGGGTCTTGACCGTGGCCTCGCTGATGAACAGGGCGCGGGCGATCTCCCGGTTGCCCAGGCCGCGTGCCAGTTGCTGGAGGATGTCGTGCTCGCGGTCGGACAGGGTGGGGCGCGGAGTGCGCATGTGGGCCAGTACGCGGTCGGCCACCGGGGCCGACAGTGCGGTGCGGCCGGAGGCCGCGTTGCGGATCGCCGCGAACAGTTCCTCGGGGCGTTCGGCCTTGAGTAGATAGCCGATGGCGCCCGCTTCGATGGCGCGGGTGATGTCGGCGTCGGTGTCGAACATGGTGAGCACCAGCACGCGCGGGACCGGCGTGCCGGGATCCTCCCCGCCTTCTGAAGTCACCCCGCCCCCTGAAGTCAGGTGCCGAGTGGCCGTCACGCCGTCCATGCCGCCGCCGAGTTGGAGGTCCATCAGCACGACGTCGGGCCGGACACGGGCGGCCACGGCGAGGGCCTCCTCGCCGCTGCCCGCCTCACCGACCACCTCGACGCCATGGGTACTGGACAGCAGCGCGCGCAACCCGGCGCGTACCACGGCGTGGTCGTCGCACAGCAGCAGCCGGATCGGCGGGGAGGACTCTGACGGGCTCACGGGGCGGTTCCTCCGGTGGTGTTGAGGGCGAGGGGCGCCTGGGGAAGGGGCGTAAGGGGAAGGGCCGCCGATACGACGGTGCCCTCGCCGGGCGTGGATTCCACGGTGAGCGTGCCGCCCGACTGCCGTGCCCGGATACGCATGGCCGGCAGCCCGTGCCCGCGCGCCCGGCCCGCGTCGGAGGGCGCCGTCACCTCCGAGGGCGAGGGGCCTTCCACGTCGAAGCCGCGGCCGTTGTCGGCGATGTCCAGCGAGATCTGGTCGTCCAGCCAGGTCAGGGTGAGCGCGGCCCGTGTCGCCGCGGCGTGTTCACGCACATTGGCCAGTGCTCCCTGCGCGATGCGCAGCAGCGCCGCCTCGATCCTCTCCGGCAGCGGACCCGGTGTGCCGTCCAGCCGGAAGGCCACCGTCAGGCCCGGCCCGCTCTCGCGGTCGGCGAGCGCGCGGAGCGCCTCTGCCAGGGTGCGCTCGGCGAGGTCGGCCGGGGCCAGGTCATGGACGAACCTGCGGGCCTCGGCGAGGCTGTGGGACGTGATCTCGGCCGCGTCCCGGATGTGTCCGTGGGCCGCGTCCGGATCCGTCTGCCAGAGGCGGTCGGCGGTCTGCAGCAGCATCTGCTGGGAGGACAGGCTCTGCGCGAGGGTGTCGTGGATCTCCGCGGACAGCCGCTGCCGCTCCGCCAGGACGCCCGCCCGCCGCTCGGTGTCGGCCAGGTCACGGCGGGTGCGGACGAGGTCGTCGATCAGGACGCGTTGCCGGGCCGCCTGGCGCTGGAGATGCACCAGGACTGCGGTGGCGACCGCGGCGATGGCCGGCGGGGCGACCACGACATTGGGATTCAGCGCGCCCTGTGACGCGCGTATCTCGGAGGCGATGACGAGCGCGGTGAGCCCGGCCGCCACCGGCACCGCGATCCGCGGGGGCAGTGCGTGCAGGCCGGCGAACAGCAGGGGCATGGCACACCACGTGGCGCTCGGAGCGAGCGCGAGCAGGACGATCCACACGGCCGACACCGCACCCAGCCAGACCAGGTGCCGTGTGCTGGGCCGGGCGCCGGGGCGCGGTGCGGGGGCCAGCACCAGGCCGAGGACGTAGAGCAGCCAGAAGACGACGAACAGCGCGACGACCCACGCGGCATACGGGTGGTCCTGATCACGGGTCAGGAAGCGGGTGAGCGAGGAGCCCAGCAGAAGGAAGAACGCGGCGTGCATGACCGCCGTCAGCCAACGTCCGTCCGGATCGGCTCGCCCGTCGAGATCGGTCTGCCCGTACGCATCGGCCCGCTCGCCGTGGCCCAGGGAGGGGCTCCCGGTCGTCGCCGTCACAGGACGCACCAGTCCTCACGTGCTGGGCGCGCATACCGTGTCCGCCGCATTGCCGCAACCTCCGTTCGGTTGACACCGGCGTCACCCTAACTGTCCCTCCACCGAAGCCGGTTGACCGCGTCCGGCTGCCCCTCGCGCGCCGAAGCTGGGATCAGGACCCGCGAGACGAGACGGTACGACCGCCGCGTCCGCACCCGACGAGAGGAAGCCAACCCGCGTGCCTGCCAAGAACGTCACCGTCAACCGCGCAGCCCTCGGACACCGCATCGCCTACGCGCTGCGCAACCCCGGGCGGGTGCCGCGCTACTTGGCCCGAGCAGCCCGGGACACATGGCTGCGCCACCGCTGGCCGGACCACGTCTCCTACTACCGCGCGGTGATGCGGTCCGACACCCGTGCCGACCCGGACGCGGCGGTCGGCAGCCGCAGCCATGAGCGATGGCTGGCCCTGGGAGCGATGCAGTTCGACTACCTCATCGGGCATGGTCTGAGCCCCGAGCACCGCATGCTGGAGATCGGGTGCGGCAATCTGCGGGCGGGCTGGCGGTTCATCCGGCATCTGGAGCCGGGGCACTACTACGGCATCGACATCTCACCCGACATCCTCGCCGCCGCGCAGGACACCATGGTGCGCATGGGGCTGCAGAACCGGCTCCCCACGCTGACCCCGGTCCGCGACCTGACCCTGCGCTTCCTGCCCGATGCCCATTTCGACGTGGTGCACGCACACAGCGTCTTCTCGCACTCCCCGCTTCCGGTCATCGAGGAATGCCTGGCCAACGTCGGCCGCGTCCTCGCACCGGGCGGCTGGTTCGACTTCACCTTCGACCGCACCGAGGGCAAGGAACACCAGGTGCTGCGGGAGGACTTCTACTACCGCACCGAGACGCTCATCGCCCTGGCCGAGAAACACGGCCTGGCGGCCCGCTTCATGGCCGACTGGGAGGAACTGCCGCACGGCCAGTCCAAAATCCGCGTCACCCACGGCCCGGACAGCGACAGCAACAGCGACAGCGCGGCGCGTCAGCAACCTGCTCGCTGAGGGATCCTGTCCCTCGCGGCCCGCGCGATCCGGGCACACCACTCGGCGTCCGGGCCTGACCCGAGGTCGCGCTGGACCGCCTTCGGCCCTCGCCGTCATGTGCCTGGGCCGGATCGTGGAGCGCGGCGACGCCCGCGCCGTCTTCGACACCCTCGCCCACCCGTACACGAAGGCCCTGCTGGCGGCGGCCCCGGTCCCCGACCCGCGTATACGGGACCGGCGCGCGGCCGTCCTGGACGGCGCCCGCCGAGCTCCGGTGAGCCCCCGCCTGGCTGCGCGCGTTCGCCCCGCGCTGCCCGCGGAGCGAGCGGATCTGCACGGAACGCGCCCCTGATCTGTTGTCGGTCGTGCCTCCCGCACACTCCGCGCACGAGACGGCCTGTCACGTGGTGGCACGCGGCCTCTCGGCGAACGTCCCGAGCGGTGCCCGTGCTTGAGCAACCGGCCTTCACGAGGGATGATCCCGTGGCGACTTCGAGAGCCAGAGCCGGCTCCCGAGCCATGGCCCCTGGAGTCGATTGCTCCCTAGGCTCGTCGCATCGCCACGGCATTGCGACGGCATCGCGACGGCACCGACCGGCCGCCCGGCATGTCGTGGCCAAGGCGAAGCTCAGTCAGGACGAGCCCGAACTGGTCGTACACGGAGGGGAGCCGCCGCCCTGGAGTCCGACCGGCAGCCCTATGCCGACAAAGGCCTCGCCGAGGCCATGCGCCGGAGTTGGAGGACCTGATGACGACCGTGCAGTACATGACCGGCCCGCGCCCCGGCACCTCGCGGCCGGCGCTCGTTCTGTCCGGGGTACGACTCGGCGCCGGTGGCCCGGTGAGCACTCTGCGTATCGAGGGCGGCCGGATCACCGCCATCGCGCCCGCCGCCGACGACGGGAATCTGAAGGCGGCTGCCGGCGAGCGCATTCTGGATCTCGGGGGCCGTACCGCGCTGCCCGGACTGTGGGACGCCCACATCCACGCCACCCAGTGGGCCGGCACCCGGCGGCGCATGGATCTGTCCGCCTTCGCTTCGGCCCGGGCGGTGACCGATGCCGTACGGACCAGGGCCGCCGAGCTGCCGCCCGCCGAACTCCTCGTCGGATACGGCTTCCGGGACGGTCTGTGGCCCGACGTACCGCACAAACGGCTGCTCGACGCGGTGCAGCCCGACCGCCCGGTCGCCCTGATCAGCGGGGATCTGCACACCGCCTGGATGAACTCGCCCTGCCTGGCCCTGGTGGGCCACGGCGACCACCCGACCGGTGTGCTGCGCGAACACGACTGCCTGGCGGCGGTCTCCACCCTGCCCGGCGTGCCCGCCGAGGTCTCCGACCGCTGGGTCGCGGAGGCCTGCCGCGCCGCCGCCGCGCGCGGCGTCACGGGCTTCACCGACTTCGAGTACGCGGACAACGTCACGGACTGGACCCGCCGCAGCGCCGAGGCACCGCCTCAGGTGCGCGTGTCGGCGGCCGTCTACCCCGAGTACCTGGCGCAGGCGATCGGGCGGGAACTGCGCACCGGCGACACACTGGCCGAGACGGAGGGCCGGGTTCGGGTCGGGCCGCTGAAGCTGTTCACCGACGGCTCGCTCAACACCCGTACCGCCCTCTGCCATGAGCCGTATCCCGGACTGGAGGGCACGCCCGCCGCGTACGGTGTCGAGCAGACGCCGTACGAGGAGTTGGTACGGCTCATGCGCCTCGCCTCCTCCCACGGCATCGAGCCCGCCGTGCACGCCATAGGCGACCGTGCCAACACGATGGCCCTCGACGCCTTCGCGACCGTGCGCTGCCGCGGCCGTATCGAGCACGCGCAGCTGCTGACCGCCGCCGACATACCCCGCTTCGCCGAGCTGGGAATCACGGCGGGCGTGCAGCCCGCGCACGCCACGGACGACCGGGACGTCGCCGACCGCTACTGGGCCGGACGCACCGAACGCGCCTTCCCCTACGCCGACTTGCTCGCGGCCGGAGCCCGCCTGGAACTCGGCTCCGACGCGCCGGTCGCCCCGCTGGACCCCTGGATGAGCATCGCCTCGGCGGTCAGCCGCACCAGTGACGACCGGCCCTCCTGGCACCCGGAACAGGAGCTGCCCGTCCGCGAGGCCCTCACCGCGGCCGCCCGCGGACGCCACCTGATCCGGGTCGGCGACGACGCGGACCTGGCCATCGTGGACACCGACCCACTGGAAGCCGACGCCCACACCCTGCGCGACATGCCGGTACACGCCACGATGCTGGCGGGCACGTGGACACATGGGCCGTACTGATGCATGAGCCGTACCGACGGTCCCCAGCCTCCGGCCGGTGGTGTGCCCCCAAGGGGAGGCAGTTCGACGGCAGGACCTAGCCCTCTGCCCCCGTCTCCGTCCCTGTCCCTGTCCCTGTCCCCGAGCCCGGCGGCCGGCCGAGCGCGCCCTGGGCCGGAAGGCTGGTGGGCCGGGTGCGGAGCACCTCTTCGACGGAGGAGAGGGCGAAGCGGACCGCGCCGGTGATCACGGCCTCGTCGCCCAGGGCGGACAGCCGCCACTGCGGAAGGTCGACGAGGAGACTGGCGGCTTCCTCCTCGGCGGCGCTCAGGAGGAGTTCCGCAGCCGGAAGCAGCGCGGGGACGGGGAAGAGGCTGGTGCCGAGGACGACCAGCGCCGGGTCCAGCGCGAGCAGGACGGGGGCGATTCCGGCGGCCAGCCTCCGCCCGTACGACGTGATGGCCGCGACCGCTTCCGGATCTCCCGAGGCGGCGCCACGGACGATGTCGGCGCCTGTGCGCCGCACGGGGTCCGCCTGGTCCGGGGCGGCGCTGTCCGGTATCAGCGGTTCGAGGCCGGGCTGCGACGAGGTGCTGCCGGGGAAGCGGATGAAGCCGATCTCACCGGCCGCGCCGCGGTGTCCGCGCAGCAGGCGTCCCCCGGTGATGACGCCGGCACCGAGGCGTTCGCCGAGCAGGACGAAGACCATCTCGTCGGCCGCGCCGCCGACCCCGCGCCACTGCTCGCCGAGCGCGGCGAGGTTGGCGTCGTTCTCCACGGCGACCGGGCAGCCGAGGGTTTCGCGGAGGGTGGTGACGATGTCCGCCTCGGCCCAGCCCTTGAGGTTGTCGGCCTGCCGGATACGGGTGTTGCTCCGGTCCACCAGGCCGGGAGTGCCCACTGTCGCGGCCCACACCCGCCGGACGTCGGCTCCGGAGCGGTCGATCGCGCGCTGCACCACGGCGGTCACGGCGCGGGCGCGGGCCGCGCCTCCCAAGTCGGCGCGCACCGCCTTGCGTTCGACGGCCACCGGTCGGCCGTCGAGGTCGGCCAGGCAGGCGCTCACGGAGCGGGCTCGTACATCCACGCCGATGACGAAGCCCGCGTGCGGGCGGAAGCGGAACCGGCGGGCCGGGCGGCCGGGCGACCGCTGGCCACGGGCGGACACGGCCGGGGCGACCTCGATGAGCCCGCAGTCGGTGAGTTCCTCGACGATCGCCTCAACTGTGGGGCGAGAGAGCTTGGTTGCCTCGGCCAGTGCGGAGAGCCGGGGATGCGGGTCGGTCGAGCGGACGGCGGCGAGGATGGCCGCGGCGTTCGTGGCACGCAGGTCCGCGACGCCCACCACCGCGGGCAGTTCGCGCCCGGGAGAGTTGGGCGTCGGCAGCCCGCCGAGTGGCCACAGCGCCGGTGCGGCGGGGGCCGTCGACGGGGAGCGGTCCCTGGACGTGGCCAATGATCAACCTCCTGTGCAACAGCGGTACAGCCGGGGACCGGTGCGGATCGCCCCGACGATAACAATCCAGCCCTGAGTCCTTGACGCCCGCCGGACTCGCTCTGATTATAAAACGCAACTGCGTTATCGAACTAATCGAACTCCCGGCGACTCAACGGCGTCTTCTCACCCTCCTCCGCCGCCCCCGCCGCGCCGCGTCCCGTCACGCCCAGGAGACTCCATGAGCCCCAGCCTGTCGTCCCCGTCGTTCCTGTCCAGACGTACGTTCCTCGCGGCCACCGGCGCGGTCGGCGCCGCGGCGCTCACCGCGTGCAGCGATCTGACCCCGGGCGCCTCGTCGTCCGACAAGAGCAGCGCCGGCCCCGCTTCCACGGCGATACCGGCCGACAAGAAGATCACTCTGGTGGTCGCCGACGCCGACGACACCACCATGACTCCGGGCCTCGTCGCGGCTTTTCGCAAGAAGCACCCCAACATCACCGTCAAGCGCCAGTACACCGGCTGGGACGACTACCTCAAGAGCATCAACACCACCATGTCGGCCGACAGCGCCCCCGACATCGCCCAGTTCACCTCCGGCATGCAGAACCTCGTCCCCGGACGGCTGCTGCTCAAGGTCGGCGAGTACGGCAAGGCGTACGGCTGGGCGGAGAAGTTCCCCGGCCTGGACCAGATCACCCTCACCCCGGACGGCAAGACCGTCGGCACCGGTGACCTGTACGGAGTCGGGGCGGGCCTGTCGTTCGAAGGCGTCTACTACAACAAGGCCAAGGCGCAGAAGCTGGGCCTGACCGTGCCTCCGGCCACCTTGGAGGACCTGGAGGCCCTGTTCGCCAAGGCCAAGGCGGCCGGAGAGACCGCACTGGTCGCAGGCAACCTCGACGGCGGTCTCAACCACCCCTTCAACGTGCTGCTCTCGGCCTTTCTGGCACCGAAGGACCGCGAGGCGTGGGCGTACGGCCACAAGAGCGCCACCATCGTGCTGCCGGAGGCCGAGAAGGCGGCCGAGACGCTCAAGCGGTGGGTGGACGAGGGTTATGTCACCCCCAAGGTCAACGGCGTCAGCGACAACGACGCCACCGCCGCGTTCGCCAAGGGCGAGGGCGTCTTCCGGATCAGCGGCAACTGGGCCGCGGCCGCGGTGGCCGAAGGTCTGGGCGAGGGGGCCGGCTACTTCAACATGCCGCCCGTCACCTCCGGCGGGAAGGTGCGCACCACCGGCGCCGGGGTGTACTACTGCGTGTCCAGCAAGACCAAGAACGCTGCCGCGGCCGCCGCGTTCCTCGACTTCGCCGCCGACGCGCAGGCCGCCGCCATCATCGCCAAGGGGGGCTTCATGGCTCCCGACGCGGGCGCCATGCCGAGCCAGAGCGGGCTGCTGGGCGATGTCCAGCAGGGCTGGCAGACGATCGTCAAGGACGCCGGACTGCAACCGTTCATCCAGAACTCCTCCTCCCCGACGATGGGCGACACCCTCACCACCCAGCTGCAGTTGCTCGCCGGGGGCAAGGTCACCGCCGAGAAGTTCCTGGCCGGTCTCCAGACGGACTTCGAGAACTACCACAAATGACCACTGCCGACCGACTGACCGGCCCCTCTCCCGCGCCCGGCATCCTGCCTCCGGCCAAGCGCGGGGCCGGCAGCACCGTGCGCAAGCACCCCCGCCCGGCACGGTCCGGCCGCCGCCGTCGGCGCCGGGCCGTGGCGTTGCTGTACCTGCTGCCGGCTCTGCTGCCCTACACGCTCTTCGCCGTACTGCCGCTGCTGCACACCGCGTATCTCTCGCTGTTCGATTGGGACGGAGTGACCCTCCCCTCCTTCGTCGGCCTCGACAACTACGGCCGTATCGCCACCGACCCGCAACTGCGCGCCGCCGCCTGGCATGCCGGCGCACTGATCCTGTTCTTCTCCGTCCTGCCGATCTGCATGGGCCTGGTCTCGGCGGCGATCGTGTCCCGGCGTGCCGGGCGCCGCGGCACCGCCCTGGTCCGCACGGTGCTGTTCCTGCCCCAGGTCATCCCGCTGGTCGCGGTCGGCATCCTCTGGCGCTGGGTGTACGCCGAGGACGGCACCCTCAACCAGGCCCTGAGGGCCATCGGTCTGGGCGGCCTCACCGACGCCTGGCTGGGCAGCTTCACCTGGGCCCTGCCGGCCGTCGGACTGATCGGCAGCTGGGTCGTCTCGGGCCTGTGCATGGTGCTGTTCCTGTCCGGGACGCAGCGCATCGACCCGGAGATCTACGAGGCGGCACGGATGGACGGGGCAGGTCCGGTACGCGAGTTCATGGCGATCACCGTCCCGCTGCTGCGACCGGAGTTCGCGGTGGCCCTGTCCATCACCGTGATCGCCGCCCTGTCCAGCTTCGACCTCATCTACATCACCACTGGAGGAGGCCCGGGCAACAGCACCGTCGTCCCCGGCATCCTCATCTACCGCCTGGCCTTCGGGGGCGGCGCCGTCGGCGTGGCCAGCGCGCTGGCGATCGTGCTGACGGTGGTCATCTCCCTCGCCGTCCTGGTGATCAACCGGCTGTCCAGGGAGGCACCGTGACCTCACCGACCTCGACGATCTCACCGGCCTCGGCGACCAGAGCGGTCACCGGGCGGCTCGCGGCACCCGTCGTGCTCGCGCTGTTCATGGCCGCCGTGCTGGTGCCGTTCGCCTCCCTGCTGCTGGCGTCACTCCAGCCGGCGGGCGCTCCGCTGACCGGCTTCGCCCTGCCGGACGGGCTGCACTTCGAGAACTTCTCCCGCGCCTGGTCCGCGGCAGGGTTCGGCACGCTGCTGCGGTCGAGTGTGGTGATCGCGCTGTGCGTGGTGCCGGCCGCGGTGGTGTGCGCGACCCTGGCCGGGTACGCACTGGCGACCCTCGAAGTCCCGGGCCGGGGACGGCTCTACGCGTACCTGCTGCTCGGCCTGTCCATCCCCACCGAGGGCACCATCATCCCGCTCTACTACGACCTGCGCGCCATAGGCCTGACGAACACGGTCCCCGGGCTGGCCCTCGCGGAGATCGGCGCGTTCATGCCCTTCGGGGTCTTCTGGATGCGCGCCCACTTCGCGACCATGCCGCGCAGCCTCATGGAAGCCGCGCGGCTGGACGGCGCCTCGTCGTGGGCGACGCTCTGGCGGATCCTGCTGCCCAACTCCCGCCCGGCGGTCACCACGTTGGGCGTTCTCTACTTCGTCTGGAGCTGGAACCAGTTCCTGCTCCCGCTCATCCTGATCCAGGACCCGGCCCGCCGTACGGCCCCGGCCGGACTGGGGTTCTTCACCGGGCAGTTCGGCGTCGACGTACCGCTGCTCGCCGCGGCCACCCTGATCGTGATCGCCCCGGTGGTGCTCGTCTACCTGTTCTTCCAGCGGCACTTCATCAGTGGCGTACTCAGCGGCGCCCTCAAGGGCTGACCACAACAAGGCCTGAACCCACAGGAGGTCGGAGAATTCCATGGCAGAACTCGAAGTCGCGCTGATCGGCGCGGGCGGCATCGCCCGCACGCATCTGCCCGCGTGGGTCGCCCTCGGCGCGCGCGTACGCCTCTACGCACCCGACGGCCGAGCCCCCGCCCTGGCCCGGGAGTTCGGCGCGACATCCGTGGGCTCCCTGCCCGAGGCGATCGCCGGGGCCGCCGTGGTGGATGTGTGCACCCCGACCGACACCCACCGGGAGATCACTCTGGCCGCCGTCGCGGCCGGGGCCCATGTCCTGTGCGAGAAGCCGCTGGCGCTCAGCGCGGCCGAGGCCGGGGAAATGGCCGACGCGGCGGAAGCGGCCGGGGTGCGGCTGTACCCGGGACATGTGGTGCGCTTCTTCCCTGCCTACGCCCGCCTTCGCGACCTGGTCGCCGGGGGCGGCCTGGGCCGGGTGGCGGTCGCCCGGTTCACCCGCACCGGCCGCTATCCCACCTGGAGCGGCTGGTTCGCCGACCCGGCACGCTCCGGCGGGATCCTGACGGACCAGATGATCCACGACATGGACATCGCCCGCTGGCTCTTCGGCGACGTCGTACGGGTCCACGCCCGGCACCAGGGGCATCTCACCGCCCCGGCCCCGGAGGGGGCGGTCGCCACCGGTACCGCCGTACTCACCCACGCGGGAGGCACCATCACACAGGTCGTAGGGGTATGGGGGCCACCGGCGACACCGTTCCGCACCACTTTCCATGTGTCGGGCACCGGCGGCACCGTCCAGCACGACTCCCAGGCCCACCTCGAACTGCGGATCACCGGTCGCGCGACCGGCGGCCCGGCGGACGGCATCCCCGTCGGAGACTTCGGGGAGTCGCCCTACCTCGCCCAGATCCGCGAGTTCGCCGAGGCGTTCGCGGGCGGTCCTGAACCACGGGTGAGCGGCCGGGACGGTGTGGCGGCCGTCCGCCTCGCCGAGGCCGCGGCTCAGTCCGCCCGTACCGGACGGACCGTCGAACTCACCCCGCTCGCTCCACTCACCCCGCAGGCAACTACCGTATCCACAAGGGGAATTGACCAGTGAGAGTCGCCGTACTGTCCTTCGCCCATGTGCACGCCGCGACCTACATCAGGCTGCTGCGCGACCGCGACGGCATCGAACTGATCACCTCGGACCCCGACGCCCCGCCGGACGACCCCACCCGCGGGCGGGAGTTCGCCGAAAGCCTGGGTGCCGCCTACGTCGACACCTGGGAGGAGATATTCGCCCTCCGCCCCGACGCCGTGGTCGTCACCAGCGAGAACGCCCGGCACCGGCATCTGGTCGAGCGGGCCGCCGCAAGCGGGGCGCACGTGCTGTGCGAGAAGCCCCTGGCGACAACGGAGGCGGACGCACGGGCCATGATCGACGCCTGTGAACGCGCCGGGGTCGGGCTGATGACCGCCTATCCCGTACGGTTCAGCCCCGCGTTCACCGCCCTGCGCCGCGCGCTGGCCGACGGCTCGCTCGGTGGGCTGATCAGCGTCCACGGAGCCAACAACGGCTCGAACCCGGCCCGTTCGCGCCCCTGGTTCGCCGACCCGGAACTGGCGGGCGGCGGAGCGCTGGCCGACCACACCGTCCACATCGCCGACCTCGTGGACGCGCTGCTGGACGGCGAGCAGGCGGCGGAGGTGTACGCCCAGGCCAACAGCATCCTGGACGACGGCGGTCCCGCCCCGGACGTCGAGACCGCGGGCCTGGTCACCATCCGCTACCCCGGCGGGGTGGTCGCCGGCGTGGACGCCAGCTGGAGCCATCCGCCGGACCACCCGACCTGGGGCGGTCTCGCCATGACCTGCGTCGGCGAAAAGGCGATCGTGGAGTTCGACGCCTTCCCTCCGCTGCTCGGCGGATTCGACTCGGCCAGCGGTCGCGACCGCTGGGAGGCGGGCGGGGTGGATCTGGACGCCGCCATGCTGGAGGAGTTCCTCGACGCCGTACGCACCGGGCGGCGGCCGTCTCCCGACGGCGAGTCGGGCCTGCGCACCCTCCGGATCGTGCTGGCCGCCTACGAGTCGCTGCGCACCGGACAGCCGGTCGCACTGACGGATGCCCTGGCGTGACCGGCGGCTGAACGCCCGGCAGGTGGCCGCGGTACCAGGGTCAGGCTCGGGCGGGGCGTCCCGTGGTGCGGGCCCGGTCCCAGGTGCCGGCGGTGACACCGCGTTCCCGCAGGGCCGCCTTGCGGACCTTGCCGGTCTCAGTGAGCGGCAGAGACGGGACCGTCTCGATGTACCGGGGCACGGCGAACGCGGGCAGCTCCCGCGCGCAGTGCCGGGTCAGGTCCTCCGGGTCCAGCACGCTGCCGGGCCGTACGACGATCGCGACCATGACCTCGTCCTCGGCCAGCTCCGAGGCCACGGGGAAGGCCGCGGCTTCGGCGACGGCCGGATGGGAGCGGACGGCCGACTCCACCTCGTACGAGGAGATGTTCTCGCCGCGCCGCCGGATGACGTCCTTGATGCGGTCGACGAAGCGGAACCAGCCGTCCGGCTCACGGATCACGCGGTCGCCGGTCCTGCGCCAGGAGTGGGGCGGTGGTGCCGACTCGCCCAAGTAGCCGGTGCAGAAGGCGAACGGCCGGTGACTGCGGACGACCAGTTCGCCGGGCGTGCCGTCCGGGACGGGAACGAGGGCCTCGTCGACCACGCGTGCGGAGAAGCCGTCGCGCACGGTGCCGATGAGGCCGGGCCGCTGCCGTGCCGGGGTGGAACCGATGACGAGGTTCGTCTCCGTGGAGCCGAAGCCGTCGACGAGCGTGACGCCGAAGCGCTCGCGGAAGGGCGCCCAGGCGGGGCCCGGAGTGGCGGGGGAGAGGCCCCGCCAGGCCCGGTGTCCGCGGTCCTGCTCACCGGGCGGCTGGGCCAGCAGCATGGGCACCATCGCCCCGAGCAGATGGATGACCGTGGCGTCGGTCTCCGCCACCCTCGCCCAGTACTTCGAGGCGGAGAAACGCTCGTCGAGCGCGTAGGCGGCACCGGCCACCATGGCCTGCGCCAGCGCGTTGAGGGCGTTGGTGTGGAAGAGCGGAAGGCAGGTGTAGAGCACGTCGTCCGAGGTGAGCCGCAGGGAGTCCGCGACGTTGCGGCCCCACCAGGCGAACTGCGCCTGTGGGCAGCGCACGCCTCGTGGTGTCCCCGTGGTGCCCGAGGTGAAGAGGATCGAGGCGGTGTCGTACGGCCGTACCGCGGCCGGTGGCAGAGACTCGGCCTCTCCCGGCCGTGGGGCGTCGCCCTCGCCCACGATCCAGAGCGTGCCCCGGTAACCTGACTCGACCACCCGGTCCGCCGACTCCGTCTCCGTGAGCAGGAAGGACGGCGCCGCCTCCCGCAGGACGTGGCGCAGGCTCCGGCCGCGCAGGCCGGTGTTGAGCGGCACCAGCACCGCGCCGAGCCAGGCGCAGCCGAGGATCAGGTCGACGAACTCGATCCGGTTCGACAGCAGGGCCGCGACCCGGTCGCCTGGTCGGCAGCCGCGTGCGGCGAGCGCTCCCGCCGTCGTCGCCGCGGCCTGACGGGTCTGCCGGTACGTGCGCTCCGTCCGGCCCACGCGCAGGAAGACCCGGTCGCCGTACTCCTCCGCCGAGGCGTCCAGCAACTGCGGGATCGTCATGGCGTTCTGCGGGATGGCCATGGCGTTCACTGGAGCACTCCGGCCTCCCGCAGTCGACCGAGCCGCTCGGCCGGGATGCCGGCCCACTCGCTCAGCACCTCGTCGGTGTCGGCACCGAGCAGGGGCGCGGGCCTGCGTATGCCGCCCGGTGTGCCGGTGAGGCGGACGGGCACGCCCTCGTGGAGGAAGGCGCCCGCGGCCGGGTGCTCACGACGGACGTAGAAGCCACGTGCCCTCAACTGCGGGTCGTGCTCGACGAGTTCGCGGCCGTCCTGCACGGCACCGGCCGGAATCCCACGCTCCTGCAGCAGCTCGGCGGCGGCGTCGGCGGGCAGACTGCGCGCCCAGTCGCCGAGTACGCCGTCGACCAGCGTGCTCTCCCGCCTGCGGCCGTCGGCGGTCAACAGCCGTGCGTCCTCGGCCAGTTCGGGTTGCCCGATGGCGTGACACAGGGCCGTCCACTCCTCGTCCGAGCGGACGCTGACGGCGAGCCAGCGGTCGGCGCCCAGGCAGCGGTACACACCCTGAGGGCTCCACCGAGGGTGGGCGTTGCCCATGGGCGACCGAGCCGATGTGAGGAGGCTCGTCCCCATGTGGGCGGCGATCGCCTCGAGTTGGGACAGGTCGACGTGCTGTCCGCGGCCCGTCTCCGCACGGTGTTCCAGCGCGGCGACCGTGGCCAGCGCGGCCTGGAGTCCCGCGACGATGTCGCCGTGGCCGTAGATCACGCCCACCACGTCGTCCGGGCCCCAGCCGGTGAGCCCGGTCAGCCCGCCACTGGCCGAGACGGTGTCCGCGTACGACACCCAGCCGGAGCGCGGGCCGGTGTGGCCCATGCCCGACATGCTCACGTAGACCAGACCCGGGTTGATCTCGCGCAGCGCCTCGTAGCCGAGGCCGAGCCCGGTCATGACCGTGGCGCTGAAGTTCTCCACGAGCACATCGCAGGAGGCGATCAGTTCCCGCAGCACCGCGACACCCTCCTCGGTCCGCGTGTCGAGCGCGATGCTGCGCTTGTTCCGGTTGACCTCGTTGAAGTAGCCGTTGGTGTTCGGGTCCGTGTGGTCGCCCCGCGAGAGGTGCATGAAGGGCGCGAAGCGGGTCGGGTCGGGGCGGCGGACGGACTCGACCTTGATGACGTCGGCGCCGTGGTCGGCGAGGACCTTTGTGCAGTACGGGCCCGCGAGCACCCAGGTCAGGTCCAGGACGCGTACGCCGTCCAGGGCGGGCAGGCCGGGGGAGTCGCCGTCGACCGGGCGCGTCGCACGAGGTTCGTCGAGCAGCGCCTGGTCGGCACCGGGCCCGGGCACGGTGAGCGCCGTGACGCGGCGGCCCTCCGGGAACGCGAAGGGGAAGCCGAGGTCGGTCCGGTCTCCCTGCTCCGTTCGGACCTGTGTGAAGAAGCCGCGCGCGGTGAGCTGCGGGTTGTCCGGCAGCTCGTGGGGCAGATCGACGGCGGCCCACGGCAGTTTCCTGGCCTGGGCCCGCTCCGCGAACTCCGCCTTCGGCCAAGCGCCCACGAAATCCTGCACGACCTTGAACACATGCTCCTGATGCTTCTTGCGCTCAACGGGGTCCTGCCATCTGGGCTCCGCGAGATCGGCCTCCGCGCCTTCCTCGCGCAACCAGGCGAGCAGCGCGTCCCACATACGGGGGCTGCCGCCGAGCCCGCCGCCCAGATGGCCGTCCTTGGCCCTGAACAGGCCGTGCGGGACCAGCGGATGCACCCGTCCCGGGCGCGGCGGGACGCGGTCCTCGTGCAGATAGGCGAGGGCTCCCGCCTCCAGCGCGGCGGCCACACACGCCTGCGCTGACACGTCGATGAGCTGCCCCGGGCCGTGGCGCCGGCCCGGGCCGTTGCGCCGGGCGCGCAGGCCGAGCAGGACGGCGATCGCCGCGTTGACGCCCGCGAGTTGCTCCGCCTGGTTCTCCGGCAGCCGCAGGGGCGGGCCGTCCGGATCGCCGACCTGCGCCAGCATGCCGCCGAGCGCGGCCACCACCAGATCCGTGCCCTGCCAGTAGCTGCGCGGGCCGACGAGACCGAACGGGGTGACTCGTACATGTACGAGGTGGTCGAGACCGGCGGCGACCGGCTCGGCGCCCTCGGTGCTCCCGTCGAGCAGCGCGTCCGCGCCCTCAAGGAGCCGGCGCAGCTCAGCGGCACCTTCGGGCGTGCCCGTATCGAGGGTGACCGAGCGTTTCCCGGCGTGCCAGTGGGCGAAGGCGTCGCCGTCCAGCTCGTGCCGGGTCGCATCGCCTCCCGGCGGTTCGACGAGCACCACCTCATGACCGAGGCCCACCAGGAGCCTGCCCGCGAAACGGGCGAAGGGACTGGACAGTTCGACGACGCGCACCACGGATTCACTCACTGTCGCTCCTCGGCAGTCAGTCGTGCTGTTGGTTCAGGAAACCGGTGACGACGGTGTAGTAGTCGTGCGGTCGCTCCTCCTGGAGGTGATGGGACGTACGGCTCATCACATGGAGGTTGCCCCGGGGAACCATCCGGGCAAGCATCAGCGGGTAGTCCGGGGTCAGGAACGCGTCGTACATGCCCCACATGAACAGCGACGGCGCCTCGATCCGGCCCAGTTCCCCGGTGAGGTCCTGCCAGTCGCCGCGCGGGTTGTCCGAGGCGGCGGCGAGCGCCATCTCCTCGGGGTCCAGGCTCTGTTCGTGACGCAGCTTCACCGTGCCCTCGGGGATGGCGTCCGCGTCGTACCACTCCAGGCGGGCCATCAGCTCGCGCATCTTGTCCGGCGAGGGGCCGTCGCCGCCGTAGTACACATCCCGGGCGTTGCGACCGCGACGCGCGCCCTCGGGGAGGGGCGCGAGCGGCCCGTAGAAGACCGGCATGCTGCCGGTGATGACGAGGGACCGGACCCGTTCGGGGTACTTGGCGGCCAGGTTGAGGGCGATGGTCCCGCCCCACGAGTTGCAGACGAAGTCGGCGCGTGCCACGCCCAGCGAGTCGAGCAGCGCCACGGTCTTGGCGGCGTGGTAGTCCCACATGGGGCCCTTGATGACCGGCTTGGCGGACTTCCCGTACTGCAGGATGTCGACGAGGAAGCACCGGCGGTCAGCGGCGAACAGCGGTGCCACCTGCCCGAAGTCCGACCAGCCCGTGCACCCCGGGCCGCCGCCGTGCAGGAAGACGGTAGGGCTTCCCTCGCCCATCTCGATGTAGTGGTACGCGACGCCGTCCGCCTCCGCGTAGGCGCCCTGCGGAGGCGGCTGAATGTCCATGAGGTCCATGTCCCGCATGGTGTCCCCGCGAGTCGGGCCCGCCCAAGCGGAGCGGTCCGCTGAGCGGGCCGGTTCCGTGGTGACGCGGAAGGCGTCGCGGCTAGCGTCCGGTCGTCCGAGTGTGGCTCTCGAATGTGGAGGCGGTGCATGGCGAACGGTCTTGACCTGGCCGAGGAGCGGGCACGGGCGTTGGTCGGGCGGTTCGAGCGGCGGCAGCTGGGTGTCGTACGGGCCGAGGACGCCGCGGAGTTCGCCCGGGCGGCCGGCGAGACCGCGCCGCACCTGACGGATCCGGACAGCTCCCGGTTCACCGTCCACCCCATGTACGTCGTCAGCCTGCTGCGCGGCGCGCCCGGAGCCGGCCCCGACGAGGTCCGGCCGGACGGCATGTACCGCGACGAGGTCCCCGGCACCGACGGGCTCGACGTCCGGCTCATGGCAGGTGGTCAGCAGGTGCGCTGGACGGACGAGGTGCGGGCGGGGGACGCGATCGAACTGCTCAGGGTTCTCACGGCAGTTGAGCGCAAAGGGGCGGGGGACGGGTTCCTGCTGCTCACGGTCGAGAAGACGTACAGCACGACGCGCGGAACGCTCGTCGAGGTCACGGAGAGGTTCATCGCCAGGTGAGGGGATACAGCGACGTCACCGTCGGGCAGCCGGTACCGCCCGTGGAGTTCACCCCCGACGCGGTCGGCCTGCTGCGTTTCGGCGCCGTCACCCGCAACACCCATCGCATCCACTACGACACCGCCTTCGCCCGGTCCGAAGGGCTGGCCGACCCGGTCGTCATGGCGCAGCTGCACGGCTGCCTGTTCCACCGGGCCGCGGCGGCGCTCGCCGGCGAAACCGGGCGGGTACGCGAGGTCGCGTGGCAGAACCGGGCGCCCGCCCACCCGGGAGACCGGCTCGTGGTCACCGGCACGGTACGAGAGATCGATCCCGCTCGCGGTGAGGTCACGCTGGACCTCGTGGAGCGGTGTGCGGCTCCGGACGGCGAAGACCTCGGCATCATCTGCTGCCGGGGCCATGCCGTGGTCGTACTCGCCTGACACCGGCATCTCCAACTGGCGGAAGCCGCAACGACATCACGCGGTTGCTGCCCCTGCCCGACGTCAGGGCTCCTTTGCCACGGCGCCCAACTGGGGTACGGTCTTGGGCTCTGCTCCAGAACTCCATCGCCTCGAGCTGGAGGTCGCCGCCGAGTTCGGACTCCGTGAGTCCCATCAGATGGCCACCGGAATTCCCAGTCTGTGTCAGCGCCCGCTCGGAGATCCTTGCGGCCCGAGGGGGCGGGCGCCTCGAAGGAACTGCGAGACCGCGGTGTTGACGAGTCCATCGAGCCGCTCCGCGCCGATCATTCCGCTGTTGACCATGGTGGTGATGCCTTGCACGGTGGCGTAGAGGATGATTCCGACCTCTTCAGGATCGCCCTGTTCCAGTGCGCCGTGCGCTTGGCCCTCTTCGATCAGGTCGATCATCTGTCCGAACGCGGCCGCAGCGGCCCGGGTGACCAGGGTCGTTCCCGGATGGTGCTTGCTGGAGTTCATCAGCTCATACAGCGAGGCGTTCTCGACCGCGAAGTGGGCGTAGGCCGAAACGGCGTCCCGCACGCGCGTGGGGAAGTCGCGCTCGCCATCGGTCTTGGTGAGCGCGGCGTGCAGAGCGGCGCCCAGGCGAACGAATCCGGCCTCCGCGAGGGCGTCGAGCAGTCCCCGGCGATCCCCGAAGTGCCGACGCGGCGCAGCGTGACTGACGCCGATCTCCCTGGCCAGATCCCGCAGTGAGAGTTGATCGGCCCCGTGCTCTTGCAGGCCGCGCTCAGCTGCGTCGAGGAGCGCGGTGCGGAGATTTCCATGGTGGTAGGTCCGCTGTTCGGCAGGTTCGGGCATGAAAACGAGCATACCGAGCCAATGTTTCCATTGACAACTATGTTTCCAGTGGATACATTGAAAGTGTCCCTGCCGACTGTGGGAGATCTCCGAAAAGCCGCCGTCACCTTTCCCCTCGCAACCGGGCACACCTCCTGAAAGGCCCACAGTTGTGGCGCAGCCGCACAAGAATGAACTCATCATCGTCTCCGGCGCCTCAACGGGCATCGGAGCCGCGACAGCACACGAACTCACCTCGATGGGCTACCACGTCCTTGCCGGTGTACGCACCGACCGTGAGGCCGACGCCATCCGGGCCACAGGCGCCGAACCGGTCACCTTGGACATCACCGTCCCCAAGCACATCGAAGCTCTCGCGGAGCGCATCGCCAACGACCCCGAACAGCGCGCACTGCGTGCTCTGATCAACAACGCCGGCATCGAGATCAACGCACCCATCGAGGTGCTGCCACTCGAGCAATGGCGTGAACAGTTCGAAGTCAATCTGTTCGGGCACATCGCCGTCATTCAGATGCTTCTGCCGTTTCTCCGACAGAGCCGAGGCAGGATCGTCAACATCAGCTCGGTAGGCGGGGTAGCCGCACTCCCGATCTTTGGTGCGTACGCGGGAACGAAGTTCGCACTCGAAGCAGCGAGCGACTCCCTGCGTCGCGAGGTCACAGCGCACGGCGTACAGGTGGTGGTGGTTCAACCAGGCGGCGTCAAGACCGAGATGGCTGCCCACAGCGGAGCCGTCTCCCTCGAACTCGCCGACAAGATGAGCGCCGATCACCAGCGCCTTTACGGCGATCTCGTCAAATCAACAGTCGCCTCGAACACCGCCTTCCTCAGCCGCGCCCTACCCGCGGCGAAAGCCGGAGCCAAAATCGCCAAAGTGGCCACGACAGCCCGACCGCGAGCGCGATACACGCTCGGCATGGACGCTGCATTCATCGTCCCCCTCGCCCGCATCCTTCCCACCCGCTTGATGGACAGAGTGCTCTCGGCGAGTCACCGGTCCCAGCGGAATACGTCCGCGCGCTGACCCCCATTGCGCGAGACAAGGACGACATCTGCCTTGCAGCGCATTCGGATCAACGCCACGCGCCTGAGCGTGCTCGCGCTCGGCCCCGCTGCGGCAGCCACACCCTGGCTCGGCGGAACCCCCGCCCAAGCCCGCGCCGCGACCGGAGAACTGGACGAGCTGGGCATCGCCGAACTCCGCCGGCGGATGTCCGACGGACGGCTCGACGCCGAACGGCTCACCCGCTACTACCTGGACCGGATCGAACGCATCGATCCCCTCCTGCGCGCGGCCGGAGAATCGGCAGGGTGCCGGCCTCGTGGGACGCAGCGAGCCGGAGATGGCCGAACTCGCCGAGCGGGCCCGTCACTTCCTGCGGCTGCTGCGTCCCGTTCCCGCCACGCCGCAGCGGCCCCCGGGAGGCCCTCGCCCGCCCCGTCCGCGAGGCCTGCCTGGCCGAGACGCCGGCCTGCGGGCCCCGCGGCTGGGGGAGGACGCGGGTCGCCGCCGTCATCAGCCTCGACATCGCCGACCACCACATCACACAGGTCTGGGTTGAGGGGTTCAACCGGAGGCGGGCGGCCCACTGGGGACGTCGGCAGCGGCTTCGCGTGCCGGATACATCTGCAGACTGCTCAGCCGGTGCGGTGGTCCGGCTTCGGTCGCTGCCTCGATGCGCAGGTCGGCGACGCGTGCGCGGAGGTACAGCGGTTCGGCCTGCACGTCAGCGAGGCCCTCGCGCAGTCGCTCGGCGACCGTAGTGAACAGGTGGGTCACCCAGTCCGCCGGCACGAGGCTCAGGTAACGGTCATCGAAGTGTCGGCGCAGTTCCTCCTCGTCGGGGGGCGTCCATCCCGGGGTGCCGGCCGCCGCGAAGCGCGACATCACCCACCGCACGTGCGTCAGGGCGTCGCTCGAGGGGTTCTCGGCCTCGATGCGTTCCTTGAGTGCGGTCCAGCTCGGCAGCCCGTGCTCGCGGGCGATGGCCAGCTGGGCTTCGTGAAGTGTCGCGAACTCCCCTGTGGAGAGGCGACGTTTCGCCTCGATCTTCAGGTACCGGAGGCTGGGCCGGTCGGGGAGATGGCGTGGTCGATCGGACAAGGCAGTCCTTCCTCGGCGCCCGCGGGTCCGCGACATCGGGCTGGAAGATCTGCCAGTGATGTTCATGTGCAACCGGTGAGCTTGCAGCTCTGCCCGCGGACCCAGAGGCGACCGGGAAACCGCCAGAGCACGACCGTACACCGTCACCCGGGGGTCACAGCAGCGGATTTCGCACCGCCCACGGCACTGAAATTCTTCGAGGGGGCAGCAGCACAGGACGAAAAACCGCGCTGCCTGTCCGAGCGGGAAACAAGAGCAGGTCTGGGGAACGGCCCGAGCGCGGGTGGGCGATTTCCAGCGGTCTCATCATGGGTCGTACTCAACCCGACAAACTCTGAGCTGAGTGGCCGGCGGGCATGAGGGCAAGTACGCGATTCGGGGGTCAGATCATGAACGCGATCCCCGTCCGGAGGGAGCACCGATGAAGCCATTGGCGGCCGATCAGGTCAGCGGGGTGTGGGGCACGCTCCTGCTCCCGGTCGAAGGCCGCGGCGACATCGTCTGGGACCGGCTGGCGGGCCAGCTCGACGCGCTGCTGACCAGCGGCGTCGACGGCATTTACGCCCACGGCACCGCGGGCGAGTTCCACACCCTCGACGAAGCCG
>NZ_JAAKZY010000079.1 GCF_011045015.1 Streptomyces scabichelini
GCGCTATCCCCGCCAACCCGTCCGCGTACCCCTGGCCCAGCGCGCGCAGCTTCCACGTGGTCCCGCGGCGGTAGATCTCGGCGAGCAGCAGCACTGTCTCCCGCTCGGGACGTGCAGGGGTGAACCGGGCGACGACACGGCCGCCCGGGCCGGTCACGCGCAGGCTCGGGGCGGGCAGCCGGCCCAGGGGTGTGCCGGGCTCGGCGGGACTGACGACCACGGTGACCCGGCTCGCCCCGGGCCGCAGGGCGGGCGGATCGACGCTGAGCGTCTCCCCGTGCAGCCGCGCACCGGGCGCGCTCGGCTGGTTGTAGAACACGAAGTCGCCGTCCCCGCGCACCTTGCCGCTGTCATCGGTGATGAGCGCGGACACATCGAACGGGCCTGGCACCTGAAGCGTCAGGGTGCCACCCGGCAGGGGCAGATTGCCTCCGGGAACCAACTCGCTCATCGTGCCGCCGCCTGTCGGGGTGCCGGATCGCCGTACGCGCCCCGAGGGGCGTCGACCGGACAACGTCTCACCGGTGAGCGAGGGTTCCCCGGCCTGTCACGGGGCGAGGAGGCGAAGCGGGAACGATAACCCCTCCGGGCTGCTCAGGCGCAGAACACCGGGACCCGTGTGCTCGCCCCCGGTGAGTGACTGCTGACCGTGGTCGCGTGCGCGGGCGGCGACACGCTCCAAGTCGTCGACCGCGATGACGAGTTCCCACTGGGGTGCGGACGCTTCGGGCCCGTACGCCGTGATGAAATCGGCACGATCGAGGGCGGTGCCGAGCATCTCGCCGTAGAACTGCCGGGCCCGGTCCGGGTGTTCGCAGGCGAGGACCATGGAATGCGGCATGCCATGGGAGTGCGGCGGGATCGCCCAGCCGCTGAACTCGGACGCTTGCCACAGAGAGAAAGGCGCGCCGACCGGATCGATCAGCGTCGCCATGCGTCCCTGATCCCCGGCATCGAAAGGGGCGAGTACAAGCTGTGCGCCGTTCGCCGTCGCCGCCTCGGTGCGACGGTCGACGTCATCGACCGCGAGGTAGTAGGCGATATGCGCAGGCGTTCCCGGCGGATAGACCGGATTGCCGAGGTCGCTGACGCCGCCGAGCTGATGGCCGTCGACGTAGATCTTGGTCGCCCGGCGCCAGTCGTCTTCATCCACCGCGAACTTCCAGCCCAGCACCGTAGAGAAAAAGGCCGCGGTGCCGGGGATGTCACGGGTCTTGAGGTCCATCCAGCAGAACTCGTTCAACGCACTCCTCGCGGACTCGGGCGTTACGGTTTGCGTCCGACCCCGCACCACATCGGGAGCGCGTCGGGGGTGGCCGCGTCCTCGGGGTAGGGACGCCATTGCGGCAGCTGTACGACTCCCGGGTCCAGCACATACGTACCGTCGAAGAACCGGGTGACGTCGCTGTGTGAGCGAGGAGTCGCCGCCGCGTGTTCGGCGGCCCGCTCGTTGTACACGCGCATCGACTCGGCGACTTCGTCGGCTCCGATGTCCGAGGCCGGGTGGGAGAGGACGAGATGGCTGCCGGGGGCCAGCGCGTCGAGGAGGCGGCGGGTGATGGCGTACGGATCGTCGGCGTCCGGGATGTACTGCAGGATCGCCACGAGCATGAGGCCGACCGGCTGGGACAGGTCCAGCGTGTCCTGCGCCGCGGTGAGGATGCGGTCGACGTCCCGCAGGTCCGCCTGCAGGTACTCTGTGGCCCCTTCCGGGTTGCTGACGAGCAGCGCCTGGGCGTGGGCCAGCACGATCGGGTCGTTGTCGACGTACACCACCCGGGCGCTGGGATCGACCCGTTGCGCCACCTCGTGGGTGTTGTCCGCCGTGGGGACGCCGGTTCCGATGTCGAGGAACTGCCGGATGCCCGGCTTGCCCGCCAGCTCGCGCACCGCCCGCCCCAGGAAGGCCCGGTTGGCCCTGACCGCGGGGATGATCTCCGGATTGGCCGCGGCGGCCAGCTCGGCGGCCTCCTGGTCGGCCGGGTAGTTGTCCTTGCCGCCCAGCCAGGCGTTGTACACGCGCGCGGGATGCGCCACGGAGGAGTTGATCGGGGCCATTGCGCCCGCCGGCCGCTCGTGCATGGTGCTCAGCTCCCCACTCGCCGTCATCCGCCTGCCGCGGGCACACAGTAACCGACCACGGATCCGCAACTCGTAAGCGGGCGGCGTCAGTTGCCGGACGAAGAGACGAAGAATCGAAGCGGAACGCCCCAACCGTCAGGAGGCCAGCTCCCGGGCGCGCTGGGCCGCCTGGCGCACGGAACCCTGGTGAACCGGTCCGTGCCCGGGCAGCATCACGTCTCCGGAGAGTGTCTCGAAGGTGTTCAGCGAGGCGAGCGCACGGCCTCGGTCGTGGTGGAACATGACGGGGAGCAGCTGCGGACCCTTCACGCGCGAGGTGGGATGGCCGCTGACCAGTGCGTCGCCCGAGATCACGATCCCCGCCTCCGGCAGGTGGAGGGCGCTGTGGCCGTCGGTGTGGCCGGGGGTGTGCACCGGAACGGGGTGGCCGGGCAGGTCCAGAGGCCCGGCGGAGGGAAACGGCTGGGGGCTTGTGACGGGGACGTGCGCGGTGCCGCCGGACCGGAGCGCGTGCACCGCCCACGGGAGTACGCCGGGGCGCCAGGCGTTCCGCAGGATCCGGTCGATGGACACCTGGTGGAGGAAGTCCCGGCGCGCATGCGGGACTTCGGCCTCGTGGGTATAGACCGGCGTGCCGTACGTACGGCTGAGGTATTCGGCCGAGCCGAGATGGTCGTTGTGTGCGTGCGTGATGAGCACGGCCGCGACCGCCTCGGGCGAACTGCCCACGGCCGACAGCGATTCGAGGACCTTCTCGCGGTCTCCGCGATAGCCGGTGTCCACCAGGGTGACGGCGTCACCTTCGGTGAGGATCACCCAGTTGGTGTTGCTTCCGTGCACCAGATGGACATCGTCGGCGACTTGGCGCATGTGTGCCTGCATCATCTTCCCGACCTTCTGGGTCCCTGCCTGCCTGACACAGCCAAGCAGATGCGTGCTCGCCCCAGGGGTGCCGGTCCGGAACTCAGTGCCTCGGGTCCGGAGCTCAGGGCCGCAGGTCCGCAGAAGTGCGTAGTGACCGCAGGGCCAGGAGCAGGACTCCGATGTCGTCCAGGTAGGCCGGGTCGGGCAGGAGGTCGGCCGGCAGGACGACGTAGGCGACGGCTCCCCAGAAGACCCAGGGGGAGCCCGTCGGGAGTCCCGCGCGCCGCAGAGCGCGCCGGGTCCGGACCAGCCGGACCAGCAGGGCGATCGCCACCGCCAGGGCGGCGGCCAGCAGTACGGCCACGAGGAGGACCACAACCCACGTGCTGGTGTCCATGCGTCCTGCCTCTGCTCGTCCCGGCTTGTCCTTCTTCCGTCCTGTTCAACTTCCCCGGTTCGTTCCCATCGTCACCAACCGGAAGGAACCGACCTGTTTGGCTGAATGGCGCTGTTGCTCACGCGCTCCGAGATACGCGAGCGTGCTGAGCCATGGACCGTGACAGGAGCAATGCCTCCCCTTCTCCGTCCCTCTCCCTCTCCCTCCCCCTCTCCCGTCGACAACTCCTCGCGGCAGCGGGTGCCGCGGGCGCCGCCGGGGCCATCACCGCCGTCGGCTCCGCGCCCGCCACAGCGCGGCCGCGCACCGGGCTCTCGCTGTCCTTCACGGCGGCCACGAACGGCTCGGCGACCCTCGCACCCGGCGGAGACCGGCTGGTCGTCGAGATCCAGAGCATCCTGTGGTCGCTGCCGCGCACCGGAGGCAAGGCCGTCCCCCTCACCCCGGCGGGCCTCGAACCGAACCGGCCCGTGTATGCCCCCGACGGCAAGCTCATCGCGTTCTGCGCGTACGAGGGCGGCGGTTTCCACGTGTGGACGATGCGCCCCGACGGCTCGGAGGTACGGCAGCGCACGGATGGCTCCTGGGACGACCGCGGCCCGGCCTGGTCGCCCGACGGCACCCGTCTCGCCCTCGCCTCCGAGCGTGGCGGGGACCCGGTGACCGGCAGCCCGTACCGCATCCATGTGCTGGACCTGCGCACCGGTGAACTGAACCGCGTCACCGGCCTCCCCGGGCAGGACGGCCCGCTGCAGGACGGAGCGTGGGAGGACTTCGACCCCACCTGGTCGCCGGACGGAAAGCGGATCCTGTTCGTACGGGCCAAGGGCGTCACCAACTCCACCGGCTCCGCGCTGCAAGCGCGGACCGTCGCCGCAGTCCCGGCCGGGGGCACGGGCCCGGTCGTCGTGGAACACACCGAGACCGAGGCCGCCCAGGTCATGACGCCCGCCCTCGCACCGGACGGCCGGCGCCTGGCGTATCTGCGGGTCACCGCGTCACCGAACGGCTCCTGCACGCTTGTCGTCGAAGGCGAACCCGTCACCGTCGCCGGAGACATCGCGCCGGTGCCCCCGCGCTGGACGACGGCGGGAGAGCTGCTGCTCACCGTGGACGGCCACTTCACCCTCGTACGACCGGAGAAACCGGCGGAGCCGGAAACGATCCCCTTCGAGGGCGCGCTCCCCGTGGACCGGCCGCATTACCGCGTCAAGGAGTACGACCTGGGGGAGGGGCGGGCGCGGCCGGTGCGCGGCATCCACCTGCCGGCCCTCTCGCCCGACGGACGGCGGATCGCGTTCGCCGCGCTCAACTCGCTGTGGCTGGCGGACAGTTCGGGCGGCCGGGCGCCGAAGCGGCTGCGCCGGTCGGCGCCCACCCGCTATCTTCTCGGACCCGTGTGGGCGCGCGACGGGCGCTCACTGCTGTACGCCGACGACCGCGACGGACTGCTCGGCGTGTACCGGCGAGATCTCGCCACGGGGGAGGAGACCGCGCTCGCGACCGGCGGCCGGGTCCACCCGGCGCTCTCGCCCGACGGCACGCGACTCGCCTGCCTCGACATGACCGGGCAACTCGTCGTCCGCGATCTGGAGTCCGGTACGGAACGCGTGCTCGCGGCCCCGCTGGGCGCGGGCGGGCTGCCCGGCCGGCCCAGCTGGTCGCCCGACGGCCGCTACGTAACGTTGTGCGACCGCAACCGCCTCAACCTCCGCTTCCGCGAGGGCTACAACCTCATCCGGGTCGTCGACACCACCACCGGCACCGACCGGTTGCACGCCGCGGCACCCCATGTCTCCCTCGCCGACCGGTACGACTCCGGGCCCGTCTGGTCGCCCGACGGACGCTGGATGGCGGTGATCGTCGAATCAGCGCTCTGTCTGCTGCCCGTCGCGCCTGACGGCACCCCGCGGGGCGCCCTGCGCGCCCTCACCACCGAACCGGCCGACCACCCCTCCTGGTCAGGCGACTCGAAGACGCTGCTGTACCTGTCGGGCGCCCGGCTCCGGCTGATCGACGTCGACGGCGGTCCCGCGCGGACGGTCCGCGTACCGCTCGACCAGCGCAGACCCGTACCCGCCGACACGGTGGTGCACGCCGGCCGACTGTGGGACGGCACGGGCGAATCCGTACGCGACGACGTCGACCTCGTGGTACGCGGTGGACGCGTCACCGCGGTCGAACCGCACCGGCGGCGCGGGGCACTGAGACGGATCGACGCCTCGGAGCACACCGTCGTCCCCGGACTCTGGGACACCCACACCCACCCCTGGCAGAGCACCTACGGCGGACGCCAGACCGTCGGCCAGCTCACCTACGGCATCACCACCGCCGTGTCCCTCGGCGGATTCGCCCACGAGCAGGCCCGTATCCGCGAGGCCGTGGCGACCGGACAGCTCGCCGGACCCCGGCTGCTGACCACGGGCGAACTGCTCGACGGAGCCCGCGTCGCGTACAGCATGGGGCGCGCCCACCGCACCGAGGACGGGCTGCGGCGCTCACTGGAGCGGGGCGCCGCGCTCGACTGGGACTTCGTGAAAACCTATGTGCGGGCGCCGAGCTGGGTGATGGCGGAGGCCGCGCGCTTCGCCCACGAGCGGCTCGGCGTGCGGACCGGCGGCCACATGCTGTCGCCGGGCGTCCAGCTCGGCCAGGACCTGACCACTCACTTGCAGGCCACGCAGCGGGCCGAGTTCGGGCACGCGGTGACCGCGTCCGGGCGCGCGTACCAGGACCTGGTGGAGATCTACAGCGCGCGGGGCGTCGACTTCGGCCTCATCGCCACGCCGTTCACCTCCGCGCCGCTCCTCGGCGCGGACCCGGGGCTCGCCGACGACCCCAGGGTGACCGCCGTGATGCCGCCGTGGGACGTCGCCCTGGTCCGGCAGTCGGCGGGCGTGCCGCCGACCCCCGCGCAGCTGGCGACCCTGCGTACCGAGACCGACATCTACCGGAGGGTCCTGGCCGCGGGCGGCCTGGTCGCCCTCGGCACCGACCAGCCCCTCGTTCCCGTCGGCCTCGCCCTCCACCTCGGCCTGCGCGCACTGCACCGGGGTGGACTGTCCCCGGCGGCGGCCCTGCGCACCGCCACCGTGCTGCCCGCCCGGCTCTTCGGCGTCGACGACCACCTCGGCACGCTGCAACCGGGCAGGCTCGCCGACCTGACGGTGGTGGACGGCGACCCGTTCACGGACTTCGACACACTCGTCCGTACGGCCTCCGTGCTCCGGGGCGGGATGCCGTACACGACCGAGGAGCTCGTGGCCGCGTACGAACCCGCGAGCCGCCGCTCGACGGACGAGGCGGACGAGACGGACGAGGACGACTGGCTCGAGGTGGGACGGCTCATGCGGCGGGAGGGGTGCTGCGGCTCAGAGCTCTGAGACGCTGCCTGCTGTCTGCTCCGGCGGTCCGGCCGAAACCCGGATGCCCGGAGACCTCTCGGCCGCCTACCCTCCGAACCGTGATCGACCGCATGCCCCAGACGGATCCCCGCACAGAACCCGCTACAGAACCCCAGACGGACCCCCGGACCGATCCGCAGACCGACGACGTCCTGCGCCTGGTGCACCGCGTACTCGGCACGGACGTCATCGGCGTCTACCTGCACGGCTCCGCCGTACTCGGCGGTCTGCGACCGAGCAGCGACCTCGATGTGTTCGTCGTCCTGCGGCGGCGCACGACGGAGCAGGAGCGCCGGGCCCTGCTCCAAGGACTGCTGGAGGTCTCGGGCGGCGAGGCCCGGAACGGACCAGGCCGCCCCGTAGAACTCACTGTCGTCGCCCAGGGCGACGTCCGTCCCTGGCGCTGTCCGCCCCGCTGCGAGTTCCTCTACGGCGAGTGGCTGCGCGACGAGTTCGAGCGCGGGATGGTGCCCGCTCCGGCGCCCGCGCCCGACCTCGCGCCGCTGATCACGATGGTGTTGCTCGGGAACGCACCGCTGTTCGGCCCGCCCCCGGCGGACGTCCTCGATCCCGTCCCGCACGAGGACCTGCGGTGGGCGATCGTCGCCGGTGTACCGGAGCTGCTCGCCGAGCTGGAGTCGGACACCCGCAACGTCCTGCTGACGCTCGCCCGTGTCCGGGCCACCCTGGAGACGGGGACGATCATGTCGAAGGACGCGGCGGCCACCTGGGTGCTCGACCGGCTTCCGGCCCGGCATCGGCCCGTACTGGCCCGTGCGCGGTCCGTCTATCTCGGGGACGAGACGGAGTCCTGGGAGGGCCTGATGCCGCAGGTCCGCGAGCTCGCCGACCACTTGGTTGCCCAACTGGAGGTACATCGACGCTAGTTGTGCAGCGATCGCGTTCCCAGGGCGGCGGATTCTGTTGCACGCTTGATCGCTGGCCGTGCGCCGTCGCAACGAATGTGACAAAAGAAGACCACAGAGAGTTCACATCGGTATACGCTGCCCGGCACCCCACGTACGAGGCCGCGCGCGTGGGGGCCGGTCATCCCGGCCTGCTCGTGTGCGGGTTCAACGAAATACCGCTCCGAGACCCATACCGAACGGTCTGAATGCTGCACCACCTCACCGAGACCCGGTGAGCCCCGCCGACCCCGGAAGTTCCCCCGCATTCGGGCGTCGGTTCATCTGGCGAACCCACCGGGCGTTCCAGCTGCGCGCTCCAGTTCGGTGAGGTCACTTGTCACTCTGTGAGGAACGATGAGCATGCGCACCCGCACCACCGTGGCCGCGGCCATGTCTGTGGTCGTCTCCCTGTCTCTCGCCGCCTGCGGTGAGAGCGGCGATGCGGGAAGTGGAGGTGCCACGACCGTCGGTATAGCGATGCCCACCACCACGTCCCAGCGGTGGATCGACGACGGCCGGAACATGGTCACCCAGATCGAGGGCTTCGGCTACGAGACCTCCCTGAAGTACGCCGAAGACGACCCGAAGACCCAGGTCGAGCAGGTGGAGGCGATGATCGACCAGGGTGTGGACGCCCTGGTCATCGCCTCGGTCGACGGGCGTTCGCTCACCGATGTGCTGCGCAGGGCGGAATCCGCCCACATCCCCGTGATCTCGTACGACCGCCTGATCCTGAACAGTTCCGACGTGGACTACTACGCCACCTTCGACAACGAGCAGGTCGGTGAGCTCCAGGCCGACTTCCTGATCGAGCGACTCGGACTGGTCAACGGCAGCAAGAAGGGCCCGTTCAACATCGAGGTGTTCGCCGGCTCACCCGACGACAACAACACCGGCTACTTCTTCGAGAGCGCGATGAGGATTCTGCAGCCCTACATCGAGAGCGGCGACCTCGTCGTGAAATCCGGGCAGACCGAGATGGAGCAGGTCACGACGCTGCGCTGGGACGGTGTCAGGGCCAAGAAACGCATGAACGAACTGCTCGACTCCGACTACGCGAACGAGCGCGTCGACGCGGTCCTCTCGCCGTACGACGGCATATCGAGGGGCATCATCGAAGCGCTGAAGGCGCACGGTTACGGCGACGAGGGCAAGCGGCTGCCCATCATCACGGGGCAGGACGCCGAGCCGCTCTCGGTGAAGTCGATCATGGCGGGTGAGCAGGCGCAGACCGTGTACAAGGACACGCGCGAACTCGCGCTCATCACCTCGTACATGGTCAACTCGGTGATCCACAACAAGAAGCCGGTGATCAACGACACCAGCTCGTACGACAACGGGGAGAAGGTCGTGCCCGCGTATCTCCTGGAACCGGTGAGCGTCGACAAGGGCAATTACCGCAAGGAGCTCGTCGAGTCGGGCTACATCGACAAGAGCGACCTCGACTGACTCGACTGAGGCGGCTCGCGGCTGTCGGCTGCGGTCAGTGCACGCCGTGCGGCCGGAACTGGATGCTGATCCGGGGTCCGGTCGCACGCGTGGTCTTGGGAATCGCGTGTTCCCAGGTGCGCTGGCAGGAACCGCCCATCACGATCAGGTCCCCGTGCCCGAGTGGCCGGCGTATCCCGGCGCCGCCGCGCCGAGGGCGCAGGAGCAGGTCGCGCGGCGCGCCCACGGACAGGATGGCGACCATCGTGTCCTCTCGCGCGCCCCGGCCGGTCCGGTCCCCGTGCCAGGCCACGCTGTCGCGGCCGTCCCGGTAGTAGCAGAGTCCGGCGGTGGTGAAGGGCTCGCCCAACTCGTCGGCGTAGTACGAGGAA
Organism: Streptomyces scabichelini; assembly: GCF_011045015.1. GTDB lineage: Bacteria > Actinomycetota > Actinomycetes > Streptomycetales > Streptomycetaceae > Streptomyces > Streptomyces scabichelini. Next base: position 9,476 of record NZ_JAAKZY010000079.1, read on the forward strand.
AGGGTGTCCCGCGCCTCGTCAAGGACGGGGTGCGGCAGCTCGTCGTCGGCACTGTAGTGGGCGAGCAGGCGCGGGACGTCCACCGTGTTCTCGTACATCTGCCGCCGTTCGGCCCGCCACGGCACCTCGGTGGCGAGCCGGGCGAACAGGGCGTCGGCCCCGCGCAGCCATCCCGGCAGCAGATCGATCCAGGCGCCGTCGCCGAGCCGGGTCCTGCGCAGCTCGTGCAGCGGGCCGAGGCGGATGTCGTCGGTCTGGTCGAAGAGCGAGCCCTGGAGGTGCGTGGACATGATTCCAGGTTACGCTCATATTCGAATGCTTGTACGGCAGAGGTGCCCCCCGCTGATGGTGCTCGCCGGCCCCACGACTGCTGGGTGCCGAGCAGGCGCCGAGTCGAACAGAGACCGTGTGGCGGGACGCTCAGGTCTGGTTGCCCTTCGGCCTGCCGCGCTGGTCAGGCGTCCCGTGCGGCGGTGGGTGGGTGGCCTCCGCGGCGGTGGCGGGTGACACCGTCCGGCCCGGGCGCTGCGGAGACTGTTCGGGGCGCACGGCCGTGGGGTCGCCGCCCGTGGGTTCCGCCCCGGAGGCGAGCTCGCCCAGCCGGGCCTTGATCATCTCCACCACCGGTGTGCGGTCGGCGTGCGCGCGCTCGTATTCCAGTACCTGCTCCACCTCGTCGGCCGACAATGCGCGGATACGGCTCCGCAGACCGCCCAGCGGCAGATGGTCGAAGTCGGGCAGGGGCAGGGCCTCGCGGTCGGTGTGGCTCATGTGCGTACTCCTTCCTTCCTGTCCTTCCTGTCGGCATCGCACCCGTGCGTCGAAGGATCAGGTCCGCCCGGGGCCACCACTGCCGAACCCTCCGCTGGAGTTCTCGTCCCACTTCGGCGGATCCTGGTCCGCCGCGCGGCGCGTACGGGTGTTGCCGTGTCCCCGCAGCCGGTGCGGGGTGAGCCGATGACGGCCGCGCGGCACCTCGGCGGGCTCCCGCCGTTCACGGACCTCGTGCACGGGGCCGGAGGCGGGCGGCCGGGGCTGTTCCTCGGGGCGTGGCGGCGCGGGCTCACGGGCGCGGATCCGGCGGCCACGCGACACGGCCCAGATCAGGGCGCCGACGATGACGAGCCCGACCAGGAACGGAATCACGCCGCCCGCCACCGCGGAGGATGCGGCCAGTCGAGTCGTGACGATGTCCATCTCCCGCGAGTACCCGGCGCGGCCGACCGAAACAGCTGTCTGCGGTGCCCGGCACCAGTCGGTCGGTGGCCCGTCCGGTCAGTGGCCCGTTCGCGTGCGGGTCCCGGGCGTCCACGCGAGGGTGACGTAGATCCAACGCCTGAGGCGCAGGAGGAGGACCCTGCGCTGCACGGTCACCACCTGTACCAGCGCGACCGGGTTCCCGTCACCGTGGTGCTGCGCATCAGGAAGCCGAGCAACCAGATGACGAGCACGGCGAGAGCGATCCACCAGAGAGCCTCGACCGCGAATCCCGTCCCGAAAAGGATCAGGATCAGAAGGAGGACCAGCAGGATGGGGACCATGACCTCCACCTCCTGAGGCGCCGGGTTCCCCGATTCGTCGCTCTGCAACGGACGATGTGACGCGGCATTTCCCGGCGGCGGAACTCCGGGTATTTCTCGGCGCCCTGTCACAGTGAAGAATCGGTCGATCGCCCAACGTCACATTATTCCTGATTTCTGTGCCGTTTGACTTGCTGAATAGCGGGCAAATGCCCTATAAGTGCTTCGGACAGGAGGCACGTCCGTGGGAGAGCTGGTCCGCCAGATCGCGGGTGTGTCCCGAACGGTCCGTGTGTGCGCCCTCCCATGGTGACTGTCCAGTCAGCACCTTCTGAGGGAGATGCGACGCACCATGCGAGTCACCGTCAGATCGAAGCAACACCCGCACGATGACGCCCCTGACACGGCCGCGGCCTTCGAAAGGCTTGCCGCTCTGCCCGAGGGGCCCGAGCACGACGCGCTGCGTGACGAGATCGTCCAGGCCTGGCTGCCCATGGCCGAGCGCATCGCCACCCAGTACCGGGGTCGGGGCGAGTCGGTCGAGGATCTGTGCCAGGTCGCGGCACTCGGCCTCGTCAAGGCGGTCGCCCGCTACGACCCGGAGCGTGGCTGCGCCTTCGAGAGTTACGCGATCCCGACGATCACCGGTGAGATCAAGCGCCACTTCCGGGACCATATGTGGGTCCTTCATGTGCCGCGTCGAGTCCAGGACCTGCGCAACCGGGTCCGCACGGCCGCGAAGGACCTGTCGCAGACGGCACCCGGCCGTCGGCCCACCGTCGCCGAGATCGCCGAGCACGCGCGGATGAGCGAGGACGACGTACGTATCGGTCTCGAAGCCCTCGACAGTTTCACCGCACTCTCCCTGGACGCCGAACTGCCGGGCAGCGACGACGGTTACGCGCTGGGAGACATCCTGGGAGAGCCCGACGCCGGGTTCGATCTCGTCGTTGACCGTGAGGCCGTGAAGCCCTGTCTGCAAGAGCTCCCCGAGCGCGAACGGACCATCCTCTATCTGCGCTTCTTCGGAGGGATGACGCAAAGCCGCATCGCGAACCAGCTCGGCATCTCGCAGATGCACGTGTCCCGGCTGCTCAGCGCCTGCTGCGCCGAACTGAGGGAGAAAGCCCTCTCCGAACCGGCAGCCTGATGCCCGGCCCCGCGCCGGTGTGCCCCGGGTGGATTCCCCCACCGCTGTGCCCCGGGTGGATTCACCCGGCCGCCCGGCGCGGACCTGGCCCGGCCGGGCGAGCGAGCGGCGAGCTCACTGCCGAACCCTCCCGGGAGCGGTTCGTCAATGTGCCGCTGTTGTCCGAACTAACCACGTGGGCCGAACCGAAACGCTTCAGGTCCGTTCGAACACAGCGGTTCCTCTGCCCTGTTGAGGAGTCCCGTCGAGGAATCGAGGAATGCCAACGGGTCCGGGACGTCGATCACCGCAGTGGTGGACCGCCCGGAATCTGCGTGGGCCCGTAACGATCGAGCGTGTCTTCCAGCGTTGCTCGGACATCGGGTGGGAGATCGCCTTTCTGCCCCCAGATGAGGATCAGCTCCGCGACATTTCGCAGCTTGATGTTCGTGTGCTGGGAAACGTCCCGCAGCACGGCCCAGCCCTGGTCGGGTGTCACCCGTCCCAGCGCGACCATCATGCCGATCGCCTGATCCACGACGGCATGGGAGGTCACGGCTTCCTTGAGCTGGCCGATCTCCTCCTGCAACTCGACGATCTGGGCCGTGTCGTCGGGCACGGCCGACCCCTGCGGGCCGCCGGCCGGCTCGGCAGTTCCCGAACGGGTGTGTGAGGTCATCGTCGCCTCCGGGGTCGGAGCGCTTACGTGTTTGTCCGTCGTCATCCCTTGGTTCTGGCCTTGCGTGCTTCGTCCGACTCCATCGTCGCCACTTGTCCGGGCACATGCCAGTGCGAGCGCATACGCATGCTGTTTTGCTCGCTCACTGTGGTGAACGATTCACGAATTGCGAAGGTGAAGGCCGGGGCGCAGGGTGGATACGCCAGTCCAACCCCCACGAAGGACGGAAGATCATGGCTAAGGCAAAGGGCAAGGCCAAGCAGATGAAGGGCAAGATGAAGGAGACCACCGGCAGGGCCATGGGCGACAAGGCCCGGGAGGTCGAGGGCCGGGGCGAGCAGACGGCGGGTGAGGCGGAGGAAGCCGCGGCGAAGGCCACCGAGCGGGCGAAGGGCACCGAGCGTGGGAAGAAGTCCGGACGGTAGACCGGGCTCATCGCCGCCGCGCCTCCGGCGGTCGTTTCGGGCTCGGCCCGTGCGGCCGCCGGGGGCGTCCGTGCTCCATGACGGGCCGACCGGACTGCCCACCGTCGCACCGGGGTACTCGCCGCCGTATGCGCAAGCTCATGCGGCGCCCGCTGAGGCGCAAGAAGGGAACCCGTACCGCGGCCGAAGAGGCCCTGGAGGAAGTCAAGGAGCAGGGGCACGAGGACGACACGGACACCTCCGAGGGCCGGGACCGCGGCCCCGGCGACCCCATCACTCCGAGCACCCGGGCGAACCGGGAAGCCACCGAGGTGGACGGCACCGACTGAGCGGTACGCCCCCACAGCAGACGTCACTGCCGGAGGGAGGCCAGCAACCGTGGACCACACACAGGCACCCGTACTCGAGGCCCTGCGGCGCTACCACGAGCGAAGCGAGCTCGCCTTCACCCCGCCCGGCCACAAGCAGGCGCGAGGTGCCGACCCGCAGGCCCGCGCGATACTCGGTGACGCCGTCTACCACACCGACCTCCTGGCGTCAGGAGGCCTCGACGACCGGCGTACGAGCGGACACGTGCTGCTGCGTGCGGAGGAGCTGATGGCGGACGCGGTCCACGCCGAGCACACGTTCTTCACGACGTGCGGCAGCTCCCTGTCCGTCAAGGCGGCGATGCTCGCCGTGGCGGGCCCGGGCGAGAAGCTCATCGTGGGACGCGACGCCCACAAGTCGGTGATCTCCGGCCTGATCCTCTCCGGGATCGAACCGGTCTGGGTCGATCCTCAGTGGGACGTGAAGCAGCGCCTGGCCCATGCACCCGGCCCGGAAGCCTTCGAGGAGGCGCTCACCCGCCATCCGGACGCGCGCGGCGCCGTCGTCACCAGCCCCACCCCGTACGGCGGTTGCGCCGCCCTCGAGGACATCGCGGAGATCTTCCACGTGCGCGACCTGCCCCTCGTCGTCGACGAGGCCTGGGGCGCCCATCTGCCCTTCCACCCGGACCTGCCGCCCTGGGCGATGGACGCCGGCGCGGACGTCTGCGTGACGAGCATCCACAAGATGGGCAGCGGCCTGGAGCAGGGCTCCGTCTACCACCTTCAGGGCTCCCTGATCGAGGCGAAGACCCTGCAGTCGCGCGCCGACCTGTTCGGCACCACCAGCCCCTCGGTCCTCATCTACGCGGGACTCGACGCCTGGCGCCGTCAGATGGCCCTCCACGGGAAGGACCTCCTGGACGACGCGCTGCGGCTGGCCGCGGACGTCCGCTCCGCCATCGACGAGATACCCGGCCTGCACGTCCTGGACCGCGACGACCTCGTGGGGCCCGGCCTGTCCGCCGACTTCGATCCCCTGCCCGTGGTCATCGACGTCAGCGGTCTCGGTACGACCGGCTACCGCGCGGCCGACCTGCTGCGCACCGAGCACCACATCGACGTGCACCTCGCGGACCACCGGCGCATCAACGCCCAGCTCACCCACGCCGACACGACCGCCACCACGCAGCCGCTGATCGACGCGCTGTGGGACCTCGCCGAGCACGCCGGGGAACTGGCCGCGGCGCCGGTCATCGACGTGCCGAGCGGGCGGGACATGCGTCTTGAACAGGCCTGCCGACCCCGCGACGCGTACTTCGGCGCCACGGAAAGCGTGCCGACGGAGCGGGCGGCCGGCCGTGTCTCGGCCGAGATGATCACGCCGTACCCGCCCGGCATCCCGGCCGTCCTGCCGGGAGAACGGCTCACCGAGCCCGTGCTGCGTTACCTGCGCACCGGCCTGCGGGGAGGCATGAACCTTCCGGACGCCTCGGAGCCGCAGCTGCGCACGATCCGCGTCCGCGCGTGAGCGGGCGACGCTATGCCGCGGGCCGCTCGCGGACGACGTCACGCGCGGTCTTGTCGTGTCGCAGTCCGAGGAACCGCGGGTGCCGCAGCATGCCGTCCCGGGTCCACTCGGTGAACTCGATCTGCGCGACCAGCTCCGGCTTCGCCCAGTGGGAACGCGGCTCCCGCACCCGGTCGGCGAAAGGCGACGCGGAGGTGTGGAGGCCGTCCAGGCTCTCGCGGAGAGCGACCAGCGTGCGATGGTCGAAACCCGTGCCCACTTTGCCCGCGTACCGCAACTTGTCCCCGTCGTAGTAGCCGAGCAGCAGCGCACCGAGCCCGACGCGGCTTCCGGCCGGCTCGGTGAATCCGGCGACGACGAACTCCTGACCCTGGGAGCACTTCAGCTTGAGCCAGTCCACCGAACGACGCGGCTGGTAGCGGCTGTCGGCCCGCTTCGCGATCAGCCCCTCCCAGCCGTGGGCGCACGACTCGGCCAGCAACTCCGCGCCGCCCTCGTTGCGATGCGTGCTCATCCGCAGCGGGGTGCGGAACGTCAGGGCCCGCCGCAGCAGCGACTTGCGGGTGCGCAACGGCAGCTGTGTGGTGTCCGCGCCGTCAAGCCGCAGCAGATCGAACAGGTAGTACGTCACGGCGACGCCGCTCGCCTCGATCTCCCGCCGCCGGGTGAGCCCCATCCGCTGCTGGAGCCGGGAGAAGTCGGTACGGCCGTGGGCGAACGCGACGATCTCGCCGTCCGCCGTGAAATCCGTGCACGACTGGGCCGCGAGCGCTTCGGCGATCTCCGGGTACGTGTCGTTGAGCCGGTTGCCGGTGCGGGAGAGCAGCACCACTCGCCCGCTCTCGCGGACCGCAAGGACCCGGACGCCGTCCAGCTTCCGCTCGAAGATCCACCCGCCGGGAAAGTCCCGCCGGTCGCTCAGCGTGGCGAGCATCGGCTGGGCGGCCAGCTCCACGCCGGGGCGTGCCTCGCGCAGCCGCCGGCTCTCGTCGGCGGACAGGGTCCCCAGGAGATCGGTCATCGCCGCTCACTCCTCCCGGGCGACCTGCCGCAGGGTGCGCCCGCTGCGCACCGAGCGGGCCCGCCGCGGATCGGGCGTCCCGGGGGCACCGGGCCTGGCCCGCGCGTCGTCCGTCTTCACCAGCAGCCACGACTCACGTTTGCCATCGCGGAAGCGGGTCAGGGCGTACCCGCCGTGCAGCTTCGAGCCGTCGAGCCAGAACGTGGCGTGTCCGCGCTCCAGCGCCTCGTCGAAGGGCACGGGCCGGCCACGCCGGTCATGGCTCATGGGCCGGTACGTGCCGTGGTCCCAGACGATGACGGTTCCGCCGCCGTACTCGCCCTCGGCGATCACGCCCTCGAACTCCTCGTACTCCAGCGGATGGTCCTCGGTGGGCATGGCGAGCCGCTTGTCCCGCGGATCGGCCGACGGCCCTTTCGGGACGGACCAGGACTTCAGCACGTCGTCGACCTGCAGCCGGAAGTCGAAGTGCATCGTGCTCGCGTCGTGGATCTGCACCACGAAGTGACGCCCGTCGTCCGACGACACGTCCTGGCCGTCGGTTTCCCCGGCGCCGTGAGGCTCCTTGGTCCTGTCGAAGTCACGCTTGCCGCGGTAGGTCCGCAGCCGGTCCTTCTCACCCACGTCCGGCTCCTTCCCCCGGCCCACGGCTCCAGCGGGCCGGCACCGTCTCGCAGCCCCCGGGTACCCCACACGCGCGCGGGCGACTCAGGACCCCGCGATGATCACCACGGCGAGCAGGAAGACACCGCCGCCGATGCCGCCGATGAGCAGCCCGAGGGTGTTGGTCCAGCCGCGGCACGGCGGCAGGGAAAGGGCCGGGCGCGTGCGGGCGCCCGGCCTCTTCCTGCCCGATGAGGACTTTTCCGATGGGGTCTTTTCCGAAGGGGCTCAGGCGCCGCAGACCGGGACGCCGGGCAGCTGGTTGTCCGGGTGGTCGACGTAGTAACTCGCGATGTAGCCGCGGGAGTCACCGCGCGTGATGTAGACCCACCACGGGTTGCCGCCGACGTTCTGCCCCTGCTTCTGGCAGACCGCCTCGAAGGGCTGGTTCGGCTGCAACTGCCCCGCGACCGCGGGGCAGTTGCCCGGCGACGGGAACGCGTCGCAGGCGGCCGGGTCGCCCGGGTTGTCGCGGACGTTGACGTCGGTCGCCCAGACCGTGAAGCTCGCCTGGGCCGACACGCCGTCCGAGGCGGCAGCGGGCGAGGCGGCAGCGGCCGGGCCGGCCAGCCCGGCCGTCAGGGCCGTCGCGGCGAGGGCCGCACCGAGGGCAGTACGAAGTCGCATGGAGATCTCCCCGTGTTGTCGCGCTTGGTCGTCGTGCTTGCCTTACGCACGGCACACGAGGACACGCACCTCCCTGTATGACACCGGGGCGAGTGACCCTCGTCACATCCCAAGGGTGCGGCTGTCAGCGGGAGTTGCCGACCTCGCTCTCGGAACAGGTGCGCACTTCGGCCGTGTTGCGCGTACGGACACCGGGCAGCCAGCCCTCCGCTCCGTCGCGGGTCCTGACGAGGTACCAGCGCGTCGACGTGACGCCGCTCTCGTCGGTGACCAGTGTGCCGCGCGTGACGACGCACGCCGCCGACAGCCGGTCGCCGTGCCAGACGCGGCCCGCCGTGTTGTCCGGGGCCGCGTACTCGGCGTACGGATCCTTCGCCAGTCGCAGCGCGCACTCCATGGTCCGCAGCGGCCGGCACGGACCCTCGGCGTTGAACACCGTCACCGAGAGGGTGAAGCGCCCGCCGTCGGCCGGAGTGTCGGCGGTCGGCCGGACCAGCCACCAGGCGCCCAACACGACGGCGCACACCAGGACGGCGGTTGCCGCGACCGCCCACCCGAGCCGGAGCCGGGTGCCGATGGCTGCCCTGCGGGGCTGGGCGTCGGCGGCCCGAACGCGCTCCCACAGCCCGGGCGGTGTCCCGATCTCCTCGTCGGCGGCTCTGAGCCGGTCGCGCAGCAGTGCGGCCACGCGCTCGTCGGGCTCTGCGTCAGGCCTCATGCCCCGGCTCCTTTCCTGGTCCGTCAGAGCGCTCGCTCTCACTCCCGTCCAGCAGTGAGCGCAGCTTCTCCAGTGCACGCGTGCGATGCCGGGCGGCCGTGCCACGGTGCACTCTCATGATCCGGGCGGCCTGATCGATGGTGTAACCGTCCAGGTCGACGAGTATCACCACTCCCGCCTGCTTGGAAGAGAGCCGCCCCAGCAGCCGTACCGCCTCCATCTCGGCGTCGCGGCGCTCCACTCCGCCGTCCCAGCCCGCGGCGACCACCGGCCCGATCGAGCCAAGGCGGCCCGCCTGCCCGGCGGCATCGGTGGCACCCGACACCTCCAGATCATCCACCAGGACCTGGCGGCGCTCGCGGCGATGGGTGTCGCGTACGACGCTGAGCAGGGCGGTGAAGGCATAGGCGTACGGCTCCGGGTGGTCGAGGAATCGTTGCGGCCGTGCGGCCAGCTTCAGGTAGGCCTCGTGCACGGCGTCCTCGGCCCAGGATCTCGTCCCGGCCAGCATGACGGCTCTTCGGTAGAGCCTGGGCAGCAGCGCGCAGAAGGTCTCGTCGAAGCGGGTCTGTGGCGGTGACGGCGAGGGTGAAGGACCGGTCGGCGGGTGGCCCATGGGCTCGTGTGTCTCCCCGTTGTGAGATCGGGCGGGCCGTCGCCTGCCCGCCGCGTTGTGCACCGAGTGATCATTTACCCGGCGGCGGCGATGACACGCAGGTCTTTTTCCGGCTCGGCGCGCAACCCTCACCTCAACTCCCACCTCGGGCCCGCCCACCCAAGCCACACCGGCCCGCGTCCTGTGTACCGTCGTCAGTCCGGCCGGCGACTCCTGGCCGGGCAGGCGACGCAGGAAAGAGGGGCAGCCGTATGACCCGCCCGATCACCGTGGGAGTGGACGGATCACCCGAGAGCCTGGCGGCTGTGGCATGGGCCGGCCGGGAAGCCGTCCGTCGCGAGCTGCCGCTGCGTCTGGTGCACGCCTGGGAGACGGCCGACGCGGGCGAGCATGCCCCGGGGGCGCGGGACGCGCTGCGGGAGGCCGCGAGCGGCCTCGCCGAGCGGCACCCGCACCTGACGGTGGCCACCGACCTCCTGGACGCGGCACCGGTCGCGTCGCTGGTCGCCGAGGCGGCGGACGCCGAGCTGCTGGCGCTCGGCTCGCGCGGGCACGGAGCGATCGTCGGCTTCCTGCTCGGTTCCGTCGGCCAGCAGGTGACCGCCGAATCCGGGCGCCCCGTCGTCCTCGTACGCGCCGACGACCGTGCCGAACACGAAGCGGCGGGCCGCGAGATCGTCGTGGGACAGCAGGGCGGCCCGGACGACAGCGGCGCCGCCCTGGAGTTCGCCTTCGAGACGGCGCGGGCACGCGGCGCCGCCGTGCGCGCCGTACGTGCCTGGAGCCTGCCGGCGCTCTACACGTTCAGCCCCGGTTCGTTGAAACTCCTCGACGAGGCCGGCGGCCTGGAGCCGTACGAGAAGAAGGCGCTCGACGAAGCGCTGCGGCCCTGGCGGGAACGGTTTCCCGACGTGCCCGTGACCGAGCACGTCGAGATCGGCAGCGCGGGGGAGGTACTGCTGTCGGCGGCTGCCCGGGCCCAGCTGATGGTGGTCGGGCGCCGTGCCCACCGCTCGGCCGTCGGGTCACGGATCGGCTCGGTGGCGCACGCGGTCATGCATCACGCGCCCTGCCCGGTGGCGGTCGTACCGCCGTCCTGAGCGCCCGCCTCGGTCGACGGCGCCGATGGCGCGGCGGCGTCCGGCGACGGCAGCTTCTCCCGGATCTTCGGCAGGATGTGCTTGACGTAGTCCTCGACGGCCGTGTCCAGGCCGATGTCGTGCTGCGCCCGTTCGGACAGGTACCAGCGGTGTTCGAGGAGCCCGTGGTACAGCTCGGCCGCGTCCATGGAGCCGCGCAGATCCCGCGGTACGGCGCGCACGGTGGGCCGGAACACATCGCGCACCCAGCGGTGGGCCAGCACCTCGGGACGCGCGCCGAGAGGGTCGCCGGGTGCGTAGTCGTCCTGGGTGGCCATCCAGCTCTCCAGGTCGTTGAGGAGCCGGCGCGCCTGGTTCTCCTCGGTGTCGAGCCCGGTCAGGCGCAGTAGCTGCCGCTGGTGGTGGCCCGCGTCGACGACCTTGGGGACGAAGGTGACGGTGTCACCGTTAGAGGAGTGCGCGATCTGCATCTCGGCGACGTCGAAGCCGAGTTCGTTGAGCCGCCGGACCCGGCGGTCGATGTAGTGGTGCTTGCCCGCCGGATACACGGACGTACGGGTCAGTTCCTCCCACAGGCTCTGGTAACGCCCGCAGATCTCCGTGCCGAAGTCGATCGGGTCGACGGACGGGTGCAGTGCCCCCGACGCCTCCAGGTCGAGCAGTTCGCCGCTGATGTTCACGCGCGCGAGATCGAGATCGTACGAGCGCTGCCCGTCGCTGAGCTTCTGGCGCAGCTCGCCGGTCTCCGCGTCCACCAGGTACGCGGCGTACGCCCCGGCGTCGCGCCGGAACAGCGTGTTGGACAGGGAGCAGTCACCCCAGGCGAACCCGGCCAGATGGAGCCGCACCAGCAGCACGGCGAGCGCGTCCATCAGCCGGTGCATGGTGGCGGGCCGCATCGTCGTCTCGAACATCGACCGGTAGGGCATCGAGCCGTTCAGGTGCCGGGTGATCAGCACGGGTTCCAGGGGAGTGTCGCCCTGGGTGCGGCCGGTGACCACGGCGACCGGATCCACCGCGGGGATGTTGAGCCGGTGGAGACTGCGCAGCAGCTCGTACTCCCGCAGCGCAGGGCGCTCGGCCAGCTCCTTGACGGCCACCACCTCCGTACCGGCGCGCGCGTACCGCACCACGTGCCGCGAGATGCCGCGCGGCAGCGGCACCAGGTGGCGCTCCGGCCACTCCTCGAGCGGCAGCTGCCAGGGCAGTTCGAGCAGCAGCGCGGGATGCTCCGGGTTGGTGGCGCTGATGTGCAATGCCATCGCTCTTGGGCCCTCGCCTCGCGGTCGTCCGTCACGTCGCAGGAGCATCTCCGCACCTGAACGCCCCGTACGTCAACCTGCGGGAGGTCCGCCGAGCGCCCGTGGCCAAGCGAGTGGCCGGTACCGCAGGGCGCGGTACCGGCCACACCGGTCAGGGCGGAGAGCCGAGGCGTTGCCCGGGTGGTGTCACTGCGGCGCGCCCACCGGCTGCTGCTGCTCCTGCTGGTCGTCGGTGCCGAGCATCGAGCGGACCTCGAACTTCTCGTACACCTCGGGGTCTTCCCCGTGACCGCTCAGCAGGGTGCCGAGCCAGCCCAGCAGGAAACCGGCCGGTACGGACACGATGCCCGGATTCTGGAGGGGGAAGAAGGCGAAGTCCGCGTCGGGGAAGAACGAAGCGGGCGTCGAGGAGACGACGGGGGAGCAGACCACCAGCAGCACGGATATGGCGAGGCCTCCGTACAGGCTCAGCAGGGCGCCGCGGGCGTTGAAGCGACGCCAGAACAGGCTGTAGACCATGGTCGGCAGGATGGCGGACGCGGCGATGGCGAAGGCCAGGAACGCCAGAGTGGCCGTGTTGGCGCCATAGGACACGAGCGCGAGGAGTATCCCGAGGACGCCGATGACGACGGCGGACAACCGGGCCGCGGTCAGCTCCTCCGTCTGGCTCGCCTTCCCCTTGCGGACCACCTGCCCGTACACGTCGTGCGCGAGCGATGAGGCCGCAGCGAGCATGAGTCCTGCGGCGACGGCCATCAGCGTCAGGAACGCCAGACAGGAGATGAGCGCGGTCAGTACGGAGCCGCCGATGGAGTTGGCGAGCAGCAGAACCGCCGCGTCACCCTTGGAGTCGACGTCCGCGATGGCTTGGCGGCCGACGATCGCCGTCGCACCCAGGCCCAGCACGCCGGCGGCCAGACACACGAAGCCGACCAGGCCCGTCGCCCACAGCACCGAGCGGCGCAGCACACGGGTCGAGCGAGGAGCGAGCAGGCGCATCATCACGTGGGGGAGCGCTGCCAGGCCCAGCGCGATGGCGAGTTGCAGGCTGAAGAAGTCGAGCTTGCTGGTCGTACTCCCTCCGTAGCGCAGCCCCGGCTCCAGGAACCGTTGCCCCATCCCGCTGCCGTCGGCGGCGGCGCCGAGGAGGTCGTTGAGGTTCCAGCCGTAGCGGTGCAGCACGATGATGGCGGTCACCGTGACGCCCACGACCAGCATGACGGCCTTGACGATCTGGATGAAGGTCGCGCCGGGCATCCCGCCGAGCGCCACGTACAGCACGACGAGGGTGCCGATGAGTACGACGCACATGGTGCGGGTGGTGCTGCTCGGCGCGCCGATGAACTGGGTCAACAGGGCCACGCTGCCGACGAGTTGGGCGACGATGTAGAGAACGCAGATGGTCAGCGTGCAGGCGGCCAGGGCGATGCGGACGGAGCGCTGGTTGCGGGGCAGACGCAGGGCCAGGGTGTCGCCGAGGGTGAACTTGCCCGAGTTGCGCAGGGGTTCGGCGATCAGCAGCACCACCATCATCCAGGCGACGACGGTGCCGACGAGGTAGAGCAGACCGTCGTATCCGGTCAGTGCGACCAGTCCGGTGCTGCCCAGGAGAGTGGCGGCGGACAAGTAGTCACCGCACATCGCCAGCCCGTTGCGCAGGGGTGACATGGTCCGGTTGCCAAGATAGAAGTCGCTGATCTCGTCGCCCTGCGGGGCGGTGATGAGGGCCGAGAACATGCTGACGACCACGACCGACACGAACAGGACGAAGGTCAGCTTCAGACTGAAGCCGCCGACGACACCCTCGGAGAGAGTCATCATGCGACCTTCGGAGAGAGTCACCACGAACCGAACCGCCTCTGCTGGGGAACACGGGCCTGCTGATCACGAGCCTGCTCGGCCTCGTCACGGGCGATCTCCGCACGGAGACGGTCGGCGGCCGGGTCGATCCGCCGGTCCATGTGCAGCGTGTACCGCCACGCGGTCACGGCCATGACGACGAACTGGCCCACGCCGCCCACCAGTCCCACCGTCACATGGCCGATCAGCTCCTGGTTCAGCACTCCGGGCGCGAAACTCGACAGCAGCACCATCAGGAGGAAGCCGCCGACCGAGATCAGCAGCGCGACGATGCCGAAGGAGCGGTGGGCGCTGCGTATCGCGCGGAAGTCGGGATGGGAGCCGACTCTGTTCTCCGCCGGAGGCGCGGGTGGCATCTGTCCTGAATGGGAGCTGTAGGGCGAGCTGGAGTGTGTTGGCATACCGTGCCTTGTCTGATGCCTGGACGCGGAAATTGCTCACTGAATATGCGGTAAGGGTTGAACGGGATTCAAATTTTCGGATCGCGCAGGTCGGGAATTCGCCCGAAATGACACTGAAATCCTCATCCCGGCCATGCCGGGCGGCCCCGCTGGTGGGGTGGTCAGCGCGGCCGATCGGATTGTGGCATTCCATCGTTTCAACAATCAACCGCGTCAATGCAATTGTCCGATAGTGACTCTCATTCGACGCGCGTCATCTTTTCCCGCCCGGGTGTCCCGCTCGAGCGTCTCGCCCGAGCTCCTCGCCTGACCGCATCCGTGCCGGTGACACGCCCGTGTGCGGAGGCCATGGGACGCGAGCGGGACGTGATGTGCAGCACGCGCGTCCGGCCACCGACGGAGCCCGGTGCGCGGATACTGGCTGGGCAGCGCTTGATCAGCGATCAAGTGGGGCAAAATCCCTGGCCACAGCCCATTCTGCTCATTTGACACGTCGTCGCGCGCACAGATAGGAAGCAGCTCTCTGAACGCGAGAGGTGAACTGTGTACGAGCCGAACGTGGTGGGGGACTGGCAGGAGTACGGCGAGGAGCATGCCGGCCTGCGTGTCCGTGTCCACGGCCTGGAGAAGGCGGAGCCGCCGCGGGGGCGCGACGACGCGGCCGAGGGCCTGACCTACTTCAGGTTCCGGGTGACCGTCGAGAACCGTACGACGGACTACTTCGGCATCCATCTCGAAGACGGCCAGCTCGACGTCCGCGCCGGCGCCGACGGCGAGAGCGCCTTCCTGGACTGGCGGAACTCGCAGTTCATCGAGGGTTTCGACGTCTACCCGCTGCGCCGGGTCACGGCAGTCCTCTACGCCGCCGCCGACGAGACCCGGGTGCCCCAGGTGGACGTCCAGGTCCAGCTGAAGGTCGACGACGAGTGGACCCACCGGTATCTCTGGTCGGGCGGCATCGACCTGCGCGAGCCGGCCGTCGGCGTCGGAGCCCGTCCTGACGGCCCCAAGGACAGCCTCGCCGCCCAGGTGACCAGCTTCCTCAGGAAGGAAGAAGGGCCGGGTCCGACCGCTTGATGTTTGTTCAGCCTGGATTTGTGAGGATATAGAGAAAGGAATTACTTCGACCTTGACAATCCGGGCGCCGCTTCTTCGGTGAACTCGTCCTTCTTTTTACTTGACGAACCGCCTCGGGAATCGGTCAGCCACGTCGCCCCGTATCGAGAGCTTCCGTGGCCGCCGAGGCGACGACCTCGGCGACGGTTGCCAGTGCCGGGAAATCGAGTTTCCACTGCTGCCAGAACAGGGGAATGTCGATCTTCCGGTCCGGCGCGAGATTGACAAGTCGACCCGCCTCCAGCAGAGGCGCGGCCTGCACCTCGGGCACCATGCCCCAGCCCATCCCGGCGGTGACCGCCTCGACGAAGCCCTCCGAGGTCGGTACGAAGTGGCGCAGCGAGCTCGCACCGTGCCGGCCGCGCCCCAGTCCCCGTACGAACCCGTCCTGAAGGTCGTCGCGCCGGTCGAAGCTCACCACGGGGGCGTCGGCGATGACGTCCCGCAGCGGCGCGTCGGGCCAGCCGCCGAGCCGGCGCGCGGCGAAGCCGGGGCTCGCCGCCGGGACATAACTCATACGGCCCAGACTGCGGACGGAACAGCCGGCCACCGGGTCC
Source organism: Streptomyces scabichelini (assembly GCF_011045015.1). GTDB lineage: Bacteria > Actinomycetota > Actinomycetes > Streptomycetales > Streptomycetaceae > Streptomyces > Streptomyces scabichelini. Next base: position 25,009 of record NZ_JAAKZY010000079.1, read on the forward strand.
GGCGACGAGGTCACCGCCGCCATCACCAGCCCCTCGCGCAGCAGCGCGGCCGTGTGGTCCTGGTCCTCGCGGCGCAGCTCGTAACAGACCTGCAGCTCCTCGGGCACGCGCGTGAGCGCCGGCAGGAACCAGGTCGCCAGCGAGTCGGAGTTCACCGCGATCGACAGGCGCGTCGGTTCATGGGAGCCGCTCATGCCGAGCTCGGCGTGGGCGTCGCGTTCCAGCCGGGCCAGCTGGCGTGCGAAACGCACGACGACCTCGCCGGACTCGGTCGGCCGAACCGGTTTCGTACGGATCAGCAGGACGCGCCCCGTGCGCTGTTCGAGCGCCTTGACGCGCTGGCTGACCGCCGAGGGCGTCACTTGAAGGGCGCCGGCCGCGGCGTCGAACGTGCCCTCGTCCACCACGGCGAGCAGGGTGCGCACCTGGTCGAGGGGAAGCTCCGTCATCATGACGGCTAATGTTACTTAAGAATCCTTAGCTGTACTTCTGCTGCCCGGCTTTCTAGCGTCGAGGCCGTGACCAACGCTCTGACCGCCGCGGCCGCCGGATTCGGCACCGGCCTCTCGCTCATCGTCGCCATCGGCGCCCAGAACGCCTTCGTACTGCGTCAGGGCATCCGCCGGGAGTCGCTGCTCGCCGTGGTGGGCATCTGTGCCCTGTCCGACGCGGCGCTCATCGCCCTGGGCGTCGCCGGTGTCGGCGCCGTGGTGGTGGCCTGGCCGTCGGCGCTCACCGTGGTCGCGCTGGTCGGCGGCGTCTTCCTGCTCGCCTATGGATGCCTCGCCGCACGGCGGGTGTTCCGCCCTTCGGCCCTGCGGGTGCAAGCCGGTTCCGCGGGATCGCGGCGGCGCGCCGTGCTCACCTGTCTGGCGATCACGTGGCTCAACCCGCACGTCTACCTCGACACCGTGTTCCTTCTCGGCTCCGTCGCCGCCGACCGCGGCCCGCTCCGCTGGACCTTCGGCCTCGGCGCCGCCCTCGCCAGCCTGTGCTGGTTCGCCGCGCTGGGCTTCGGCGCCAGGGCTCTCAGCCGCTTCCTGGCCCGTCCGTCGGCATGGCGCGTACTGGACGGTCTGGTCGCCGCGACGATGATCGCCCTCGGGGCCACGCTGATCGCCGGAGCGTGAGCCCTCGCGGCCCCGGATCCTGCAGGTCGCCCCGATGGACAACGGCCACCGCCAGCAGGCCGAGCGCCAGACCCACCGCCGTCTGTGCCCCGAACGGCTCCCCGAACATCAGGGCACCCCACACGGCCGTCACCGGTGCCATCAGGAACATGAGGGTGTTCACCTTGGTCACCCCGGACCGCCGCAGGATCAGCCAGTACAGCCCGTATCCCCCGAAGGTGGAAAGGACCACGAGCCAGGCCACGGCGGTCCAGAAGGATGCGCTTGCGGGCGGTGCCGCCGCTCCCGTCCCCACGGCAAGTGCCGTGAAAATGACGGCACTTGTGACGCCGTGGACGGTCATCGCCACCACCGGGCGGACCTCCCTGCAGGACCGGCGGTCCAGAAACGTCGCCGCCACCAGGCAGAGCATGCCGGCGAACGGGACGAGATACGCCCACCAGGCGGCGCCCGTCCCGGCTCCGGCGTCCGCCGCGGTGACGATGAGGACGCCGGTCACACCCAGACCGAGGCCGAGCCACTGCGTTCGGGAGACCGGCAGACCCAGCAGGGGTCCGGCCAGCGCTCCGGCCACCAACGGCTGCGTGCCGTCGATCAGGGCCGTCGTACCGCTGGAGACGCCCAGCTCGATCGCGTAATAGACCGTGAGGAGATAGCCGCTCTGCGACAGCGCTCCGACGACGACCTGCCGCACGACGTCGCGCGCCCTCAGCCCGCGCCACGACGCCCGCGCCACCGTCAGGGCCACGACGCCCAGGACGAGGGCCAGCGGAAGGAAACGCCACATGAGGAGCGTGACCGCCGACGCGCTGCCGGACCCGAGCTTGGCTCCGATGAAGCCGGAACTCCAGGCCACGACGAATGCGATCGACAACAGGACGTTCACGGCACGAACACCTCCGGATGTGAGTGAAGCGAAGTCGGCGGACCGAACGCCGAGTAGACCGATCTGTATACCTGCGGCCGAGTATACAGATCGGTCTACACTGGTGCCATGACGACCGCGAACACACCCCGTCGGGTGGCTCTGACCCCCGGAGCCCGCCGCGCGCTGGCAGCGGCCGGGCGGCTGTTCTACGAGCGCGGCATCCATGCGGTCGGCGTCGATCTCATCGCGGCCGAGGCCGGCGTCACCAAGAAGACGCTGTACGACCGTTTTGGCTCCAAGGAGCAGATCGTCGTCGAATACCTCGCCGACCGCGACGAGCGCTGGCGGGTCTTCCTGGCGCCTCGCCTCGACGCGGCTCCCACCCCCCATGACGGAGTCCTGGCCGTCTTCGACGCCTCACGCGACTGGATGGAGGCGCACAGTCCCCGAGGCTGCAGCATGGTCAACGCCCATGCGGAGATCGACGATCCGTCACATCCCGCGTACGCGATCATCACCGGGCAGAAGGAGTGGATGCTCGCCCTGTTCGCGGACCTGGTACGCCCCCTCGTGCCGGGCGCGGCCGCCGAATCCCTGGCCCGCACCCTGATGCTGCTCCACGAGGGCGCCCTCGTGGCGCACGGCCTGCGCATCTTCCCCGGGGCGCTGGACCACGCCCGTGAGGAAGCGCGGCTACTGCTGGTGACGCCGACGACGGGCCGTGGCCCCGTCGGGCGCTCAGGAGTCGGATGAACTGTTGTCGAAGGCTGCTGGTTCCTGCGTCAGCCACTCTTTGAGGCGTTCGGCGTTGCGCAGTTCGCTCTCCACTCGCTGCCGCTCCGCGTCGGTGAGCTGGATCGTCCCCAGCTCCCGGATCCAGTCATCGATCTCGTCCTGCTCGTCCAAGGCGGTCGCCAGCTCGACGAGGGTCGCCAACGCCAGCGCCCGGTCGACAGCCAGGGCCTGCGGTCCGTGCCTGCGCAGCGCCGATTTGACCGCCCGGAACGCCGCGCGGTCGTCGTTCTTGAACTCGCGGAGGATTCGGGCGTTGTCGAGAGCCTTCGCCAGCCCGTGCAGCTTCTTGGAACCGCCGTACTCCAGCTCCGCCGGTTCGTCGCGCTGGATGAAGATCAGCGAGTTGCCGGACGGGTCGAGGAGAGTGAAGCGGGACTGCCCGGGGCGGAAGCGCGTGATGCGTGGACGCCCGGTCGCCAGCACCTTGCCGTAGGCGGCCCGCATGGCCTGGGTGAACGCGGCGTGGTATGGCGCGACGGTGTCGACCATGACCAGGCAGCCGCCGCCGTCTTCCCGGTTCGGGTCGTATCCCTGGGGCGGCTTGCCGAAATGCACATCGATGCCGCTCCAGCGCAGAGCGAGGTAGAGGTAGGGCTTCGTCTGCCGGTAGGTGACCTCGAAGCCGAGGGCCTGGTAGAAGTCCAGCGTCTCCTGCACCGCTGAGCACGGCAGCAGGGGCACTGTCGTCTCGTTCGCGTACGTCGACTCCGTCAATGCTTCTGGCACCAGTTCCCCCACTGACTCTCAGGCTCCCCGCGCTACCCCGGCCGACTTGCGTACAGCGGCGCGATCGGACTTTGACCGTACGCCTCAGAGCGTACTAATCAAACTTTATTAGTGTCACGACAATCGCGAGTCACTGACCGATCGTTACAAAGCAGGACGAATCAATTTCGCTACAAGTTCCGAAATTATTCGTGATGGGTCCGCCATGTGGCCGAAATGCATCCCTCCTAGCTTCGCTGTCGGACGCACAGACCCCGTCCATCGCAGCGGGTTCGACGGACCGAAAAAGCTACTTCCGCCGGAAATCCCCACTGCCCTCAGCGCCTTCCTGAGACAGGAGCCCTCCAGTGCCCAATCTCTCCAGACGCGGCGCCTTGAAGCTGACCGCCGGCATGGCTGTCCTCGGCACCCTCGGCCTGACGGGCTGTGGGCGCGAGGAGGACACCGCCGCCGCGAAGGCCTCCGCCAAGCCCGTCGACGACTCCCCGGCCACCGGCACCGTCAAAGTCTGGGCCGCCCAGGGCGACGCCGACGTGCTAGAGAAGGTCATCAAGCCCTTCAAGGCCGCGAACCCCGACGTCACCGTGAAGGTCACGCTGATCCCGAACGCCGAGTACTACACCAAGCTGCAGTCGGCGATCGCGGCGGGCAAGGGGCCCGATGTCGCCCAGCTCTTCCCGGAGTCGCAGGCGCAGTTCCTCGATCCGTCGATCCTCCAGGCCGTTCCGGACGGCCTCGTGGACCCGGACAGCTTCTTCAAGAGCCTCTGGGACGCGGGTGTGGTTAAGGACGTGGCCTACACGGTGCCCTGGTACGCCTACACCTACGCGCTGGTCTACCGCGCCGACCTGGCCAAGAAAGCCGGTGTCGAAGCGCCGACGACGTGGGACGAGATGGTGCCGTTCTTCAAGGCGCTCCAGGGTGCCGGCGCCGGGCACGGTCTCGCGGCCGACAACGGCTGGGACATCTTCAACGGCCAGGACGTCGCGATGTACGCCTGGCAGGCCGGCGGCTCACTGCTCTCCGGCGGGAAATGGACACTCGACACACCGGCGACGGTGGACGCGCTCAAGTACAACGCGTCGTTCTTCACCTCGGGCGTCGCCGACACCGCCACGCCCACGTTCCTGGACGCGCAGCCGTACTTCGTCAGCGGCAAGACCGCCACGATGATCACCGGCCCGTGGGTCGTCGGCCAGCTCGACACCGCAGCGAAGAAGAAAGGCTGGACCGCGTCCCACGTCGCCACCGCACCGCTGCCGGCCGGGTCGTCGGGCAGTGTCTCCTTCTCCGCCGGTGGCAGCTGGGGCGTGCTCGCAGGCAGCGGCAGCGCGGACGCGTCGTGGAAGCTCGTCCGGTACATGGCGGAGCCGAGCACCCAGGTCGCGCAGTACAAGGCCTACAGCTCGCTGCCGGCGGTCATCTCCGCCTGGGACGACTCCGCCATCAAGGACCAGCCGCTGCTCGACGCCTTCCTCACGCAGCTGAAGAACACCCGGGCGTTCCCGCAGGTCAGCACCTGGCAGCAGGTCGCGACCCGGATGGGCAAGGAGATGGAAGCCGTGGCCAAGGGCACGGCGACCGCCGAGAAGGCCGCCGCGAACATCCAGTCGTACGCCGAGAGCCTCGGCACGGGTGCGAAGTGATCCGCGGATGACCACCACGATCGCCCAGAGAAAGCCGGGGAAGCCGGTGACGCCGCGCAGGGAGCGTCCGGGGGCGGCCCGCCCGCGCCGCTTCCGGGGCGCCCGTCGCACGGCGGTCGCCTGGCTGTTCATCGCCCCGTTCGCTCTCGTGTTCCTGCTCTACACGGCAGTCCCCACCGTCGCGGCGCTCGGCTTCAGCCTCACCGACCTGCGGGGCACGGATCTGCGGAGTCCGCTCGCGGTCGACTTCACCGGCCTGGACAACTTCGTCCGGCTGTTCCAGGACGAGAGCTTCCTGCGCGACATCCTGAACACCGCCCTGTTCGTGGCCGTCGGTGTGCCGCTGACCATGTTGATCGGATTCGCGCTGGCCCTCGCGCTGAACTCCGGCATCCGCCGGCTGCGCGGCACCTTCCGCACGCTCTTCTTCGCGCCGGTCGTCACCAACGTCGTGGCGGTCGCCCTGATCTGGCAGTACGCCTTCTACGCCGACGGCACCGTCAACAAAGCGCTCGGTGCCGTCGGCCTCGCCGGACCGAACTGGCTGGACGATCCGAACCTCGCCATGCCCGTGGTCATCCTGCTCGGCGTGTGGCGCAACTTCGGCACCGCGATGGTGCTGTTCCTCGCCGGTCTGCAGGCCATTCCGGACGACGTGTACGAGGCCGCCTCCCTCGACGGGGCGGGACGGTGGCGGCAGTTGAGGCACATCACCCTGCCGCTGCTGCTGCCGACCACCTTGATGGTGTCGGTGCTGCTGACCGTCTTCTACCTCCAGGTCTTCGACGAGCCGTACCTGCTCACAGACGGCGGCCCGCTCGGCTCCACCGAGTCCGTGGCGCTGTACACCTACCACCAGTTCGGGGCCGGCGAGTTCGGGATGTCCTCGGCCGCGTCCTTCGTGATGCTCGTCCTGGTGGCCGTGGTGAGTCTTGTCCAGTTCCGACTGCTGAGGCCCCGCGCATGACAGCTCTCGCCGCATTGCGGAACGCCGCAACCACCACCGACCGCATCCCCCGGCCCAGCCGGTCCGTCGCCCGGCCGCTGCTGTACGGCGCGCTGGTGCTGTGCGCGCTGCTCACGATGCTGCCGTTCTTCTGGGTGATCAGCGGCTCGCTGCGCAGCCTCGACGAGATCCGCTCCGACCCCGGCGCCTGGCTCCCGCACGACGTCACCTTCGACAACTTCCTACGGCTGTTCAGAACCGAGGGCTTCGACCATTTCATGGTCAACAGCCTCGTGGTCGCGGTCATGGTGGTGGCCGGCAACATCGTCGCCGCGTCGGCAGCCGGCTACGCCCTCGCGAAACTCGACTTCGCCGGCAAGCGGATCGCGTTCGGCGCGGTCATGGCGGCTCTGATGGTGCCGTTCACAGCGGTGTTCGTCACGCAGTTCGTGATCACCGTCAACCTTGGCCTTGCGGACACCCTCACCGGCATCGCCCTGCCCGGCGTGGCGATGCCGATGTCGGTCTTCATCATGCGGCAGTACGCGATGTCGATCCCCGACGAACTCCTCGAGGCGGCCCGGATCGACGGCGCGGGCGAGTTCCGGATCTTCTTCCGGATCTTCCTCCCGCTGGCCGGACCCGCTGTCGCGACGATCACGATCATGTCGTTCCTCGCCTCGTGGAACAACTTCATCTGGCCGCTCATCGTCGCCCAGAGCATGTCCACCTACACACTGCCGGTCGGCCTCGCGGCCACAAGTCAGGCAGCCGCCAATGTCACGGACTACGGCCTGATGCTCGCCGGTGCGATCGTCGTGATGCTGCCGGTGCTGCTGCTCTTCCTGTTCCTGCAGCGCTACTTCGTGCAGGGCATCTCCGGAACGGGAATGCGGTGAGCGTGATGAATTCCCTTGACGCGCCGGGCGAGCGAAGCGAGATGGGGATCCCCCCGGCCGAAGGCTGGGGGACGGCCACCGTGCACGCTCCCGCCGGCACGATCATCGGCCGGCGCAGCGGTCAGGTACGGCGCTTCCTGGGCATCCCCTTCGCCGAACCACCCACCGGGCCACAGCGGTTCGCCGCGCCCGCCCGACGCGGCAGGTTCACCGAGCCGTACGACGCGTCCCGGCACGGCCCCACCTCCCAGCGCGTGCCGCTGTTCGCCACGACCACCGTGCCGGAGCCGTCGGTGCCGGGCGACGACGTGCTGAACCTCGGCATCGTCGCCCCGGCCGCGGACGACGACCGCGCGCCCTTCCCGGTCCTGGTGTGGATCCACGGCGGCGGCTTCCTCGCGGGGAGCCCGGCCAGTCCCTGGTACGACGGCCGCGCCTTCGCCCGCGACGGCGTCGTCTGCGTCACCGTCGGCTACCGGCTCGGCGTCGACGGATTCGCCGTACTGGACGACGTCCCCACCAACCTCGGGCTGCGTGATCTGCTGCTCGCCCTCGACTGGGTGCGGGAGAACATCGCCGCCTTCGGCGGGGACCCGGAACAGGTCACGGTCGCCGGCCAGTCGGCCGGGGGAGCGGCGGTGCTCGCACTGCTCTCGTCGCCCGCCGGCGACGGCCGCTTCCAGCGGGCGGTCAGCCTGTCCGGCGGCTTCTTCCAAGCGGGCGCGGTACGCGACTTCCTCGGGCGTCTCGGGGACAGGCTCGGTGTTCCGGCGACGCGAGCCGGATTCGTCGGACGGACCGTGGAAGACGTCCAGCGGGCCGTCCTCGACCTGCGCGATGAAAGAGGCGACGACACGCTCGTGCTGGGCCCGTTCGTCGGCGACGACATCCTGCCGGTGCCGGTCGCCCAGGGACTCGCCGTGCACGGGCACGACGTGCCTCTGCTGCTCGGCGCGACAGGGGACGAGTTCGACAGCGGCGCCACGGAGGGCTCCGCCCGCGCGGCGGGAACCCGCCTCACCGACACCCTGTTCCGCGCCGCCTGCCCGCGCACCGCGGAAGCCCGACGCGCCGCCCGCCCCGGCACCTGGCTGTACTCCTTCGAATGGCCCTCGCCCGTGCTGGGCGGCGCCGCGCACTGTGCCGACATCCCCTACTTCTTCGACGTACTCGACGCACCAGGAGTGACCGAGGCCCTCGGCGCCGACCCGCCTCAGCAACTGGCCACTTCGATGCACGCCGATCTGGTCGCGTTCATCCGAGGCGAAGAACCGGCCTGGGCACGGGCGACCGGCTCGCTCGGCGATCCGGCGCGCGAGTACGGCCGTATCGGCGCGCCGCTCGTGGCCGACACCACGGGCGTGTTCGACCCCGTCGTACGACCGGTATCCCGGGCGGCGGCGGGGACATGCTGATGCCGGGGATGAACCAGAGCGCCGTCCGCCGCGTCAACACCTCCGTCATCCTGCGCGCACTGGCGGTATCGGCCGAACCGACGACGCTCACCGCGCTCGCCGACCAGGCCCGCCTCTCACGCCGCACCATCGAGCTCATCCTGGACTCGCTCGTCGAGGCGGGCTGGGTCGCGGAGCTGGAGCGGGTGCCGATCAGCGGCTCGGCGGGGCGCCCCGCGCGACGGTACGAACTGCGCGCCGAACACGCACTGTTGGCGGCCGTGTACATCACCACCTCGGACGCGTCCGAGGTGGTCGCCGACGTGCGAGGCCGCATCCTCGGCCGGGCGCAGGGGCCACTGCGCGCCTACCAGGACCCGCAGGCCACGCTCGACGACGCGGCGGCGCTGGTCCTTCGGGCGCTCGACGACGCGGGCGGGTCGGCAGACCGGCTGCGCGCAGGGGCGGTCGCGGGCGGCGGCGCGATCGACGACGAGGGAGTCGTACGGCGGCTGGTGCACACGACGCACTGGGAAGGTGTGCACCTCCCCGAGGAGCTCAAGCGGCGTATCCCGGTGCCGTGGTTCGCGGACAACGACACCAACCTCGGTGCGCTCGCGGAGCGTTGGCGGGGCGTGGCCGGCGACCACGACAACGTCGTCTGGGCGATCCTCGGCAACCGCACCGGTCTCGGCATCCTCATACGAGGCGCAGTGCACCGCGGTCTCGACGGCGCTGCGGGCGAGATCGTCGAGGCACGGTCCATACCGACGGCCTCGGTCGAGAACCACCCGGTGGCCTGGCTGAGCTCACCCGAACCGGCAGAGCGGGCCGTCGCCCTCGCCCGCTGCGAAGCCGCCAGAGCGGGCGAGGCGTCCGCGCTCGCGGAGGTCGACGAGTTCGTGGAGAACATCGCGTCGATCCTCACCATCCTGTCGTGGACGGTCGCCCCCTCGCTCATCGTGCTCGGCGGCGGTCTGGAGGACGCGGCCGATGTGCTGCTGCCCCGGGTGCGTGAGGCGATGCGCGACGCCCGCGCCCCCGCGATAGAGCTGCGCGCCACCGGCCTGGGCCGCGACGCCGCCCTCGTCGGCGCCGTGAAGCTGGCCCTCGACCGCATGGACACCGAGCTGTTCGGCCCGCTCGTCCCACGCGCGTGACCGCACCCCCACCCCTCCCCCCAGCACCCGTGGCACAACACATGGAGTCTCACCTTGACCGACACCTCCCGCACCGACGTCCTCATCGTGGGCAGCGGCATCATGGGATCCGTCGTGGCCCGGCAACTGCGCGCCGGCGATCCGGCGTTGGGCATCACCATGGTGGACGGCGGCAGCGCGATCGGTGAGGCTCCCGGTCTGCACCTGCACGACCTCGACGACCCGGACCTCTGGGCGCGCTACAACGAACGGGTCGCCACCGGCATCCAGGGCATGTACACGGGTGCCGAGGTGGTGCGCGGGGTAGCGGACAGCCTCACCGACCTGACGCCCGGCATGTTCCACGCTCTGGCCTTCGGCGAGGACGCCGAGGCGATGCCCGCGACGGCGCTCGCGTGGAACGCGGGCGGCATGGGCGTCCACTGGACCGCCGCGACCCCGTGGCCCGCCGGGGACGAGGTGTTCGACTTCGGCGACCCCGCAGGCTGGGCGGCGGACCTCGACACCGCGCGCCGGGTGCTCACCGTCACGCCCGCCGCGATCGGCCCGACCGAGGTCGGCCGGACCGTAATCGACGTACTGCGCCGACGCTTCGACGGCGTCGGACCGGCCGACCGGCAGCCGCAGCCGATGCCCATGGCCGTCACCGCGACGGCATCGGGCCCCATGCCACGCACGGCTCCCGGGACGATCTTCCCCACCCTCGCGTCCGGCGGCGACCCGGGCTTCACCCTGGTGACCGGCACGCTCGCGACATCACTCGTCGTCTCGGAGGGCCGCGTCGCCGGCGCCCGGCTGCGCCGCGTCGCCGACGGCTTCGAGTCGGAACTCCTCGCGGACGCCGTGGTGGTGTGCGCCGACGCGTTGCGCACCCCGCAACTGCTGTTCGCCTCGGGCATCCGGCCCCACGCGCTGGGCCGCCACCTCAACGAGCACGCGTTCATCACCGCCCGGGTCCTGCTCGACCTGGACCGGTTCGGCATCGACCTCGACGCCCTGCCCCTGCCGCGACCCGGCGAGTTCAGCACGGACTCGCTGTGGCTGCCGCAGAACGGAACGGCGCAGCCGTTCCACGGCCAGATCATGAACCGCACATACGTCGACGAGGACGGCCGCCCCCTCGCGCACTCCGTGGGCCTGTCGCTGTACGCCCCCGTCGAGTCCCGCCCCGAGAACCGGCTCGTGTTCTCCGAGACCGAGACCGACCTCGCCGGGATGCCGCGGATCACCGTCGAGTTCGGCTACTCCGACGCCGACCGCGCGCTGATCGGGCGGGCACTCGACGAAGTCCGGTCGATGGCCGAGGAGTTCGGCCCGTTCGATCCCGCGACCGAACGGGCACTGCTCCCGCCCGGATCGTCACTGCACCTGACCGGCACCGTCCGGGGCGGCGTCGCCGACGACGGCACCAGCGTGTGCGACCCGGACGGCCGGGTGTGGGGCTACGACAACCTGTACCTCGCCGGCAACGGGGTGATCCCCACCGCGATGGCCGCCAACGTCACCCTGACCGGCGCGGTGACCGCCGTACGGGCCGCCCGCGCCGTCATCCAGCAGAACGCGGCACTCGCCGCACACCGACTCGCCGCACACACACCGAGCTACTGAGAGGAAGCCCGACCGTGATCGACATCGCGAAGGAATACCGCGTGGCACTGCCGGCGTGGATCGACGACGAGCTGGCCGACGTGCCCGCCGCCGTCCCCGGCCGCGACGACCGGATGCGCCTGGTGCACCGGCTCGCGGACCGCAACTGGCGTGAGGGCAACGGCGGTCCGTTCGCAGCCCTCGTCGCCGAGCGGGACACCGGCCGGATCGTCTCGGTCGGCGTGAACGTCGTCCTCGCCTCCGGCGTCTCCAGCGCACACGCCGAGGTCGTCGCCCTCGGCCTCGCCCAGACGGCGACCGGCGGCTGGGACCTCGGCGGCGACGGCCTGCCGGCGCACGAGCTGGTCGTGAACTGGCGCCCGTGCATCCAGTGTTACGGCGCGGCGATGTGGTCAGGCGTACGCGGCCTCGTGGTCGCCGGAGAGGGACCGGAACTGGAGGAGATCACCACGTTCGACGAAGGCCCGCTCGGCGCGGACTGGGCCGAACAGTTCGAGGCGCGCGGCATCGCGGTCGTACGGGACGTGCTCCGGGACGAGGCGCTGGCCGTGTTCCGCGGCTATCGAAAGGCTGTCGACGCCGCCGACGGCCTCGTCGTCTACAACGCCCGCGGAGGTGCCGCATGACACCGCCGCAAGACACCACCGAACCGCGGTTCGCGACCGACGTCATCACCTTCTACCACCCCGATTTCTGGGGCCTCGAAACCGCGGACGCCGTGCGCGACCGGGCCCTCGCCGACCCCGAGCGCTTCTGGGAGCGGGTGATGGACGCGCTGGCCGAAGCCGGGGTCACCGGCATCGAGTTGACCTTCGCACCCGGCGACATCGACTCGGCCTTGCGGGCCTTCGGCGACGCACCGTCGTTCCGCCGTGCACTAGAGGCCCGAGGCCTGTGCGTCGTGAGCGCCTTCGTCGCCGGAAGCGACAGCCCCGACTGGCGACACGGCGACAACCTGCCCGCGATCGTCGCCGACGCCGAGCGCCGCGCGGCCTTCCTCGCCGACGTGGGGGCGGACGTACTCGTCGCCGGACTGCCCATGCGTACGACGTTCGGGACGCGCCCGCCCTTCTTCGTCGACGCCGCCTACATGACCAGGATGGCCGACATCGCCCACGTGGTCGGCGAGGCCGTCGCGCGGCAGGGCGTGAAGCTCGCCTTCCACACGGAGTCCAACAGCACCCTCTGGTACGAGCGGGACATCGACCTGTTCATGGCGCTGACCGACCCGCGCTATGTGTGGCTGTGCCCCGACTCCTGCCACATCGCCCTCGGCGGAGGCGACCCCGTCGCCGTCGCGCGCCGCCACTCCCAGCGCATCGCCCTGGCGCACTGGAAGGACGCGGTGAAACCGATCGACACCGAACTCACCATCGACGAAACGGTCTTCGCCCAGCAGCAGCCCTACATGACCGAGCTGGGCACGGGCATCGTGGACTGGAAGGGATGGGCCGACGCGATGTCACGCACTCCCGGCGCCGGCACGATACTCATCGAACTGGACGAGGCGGCCGACCCCGTCGCCGCGCTCAGGGCGGGGACGGCCGTCGCGAAGAAGGCTCAGACGTGATCGACTTCGTCGTACGGCGCGAGCCTGCTCTCGGCGAGGTTCGTCGCTTCGTGCAGTGCAGTGGTGCCGTTCCTGCGGGCCGCGTCGAGCAGGAGGCCCACGGTGTTGCCGATGTCCTGCACCCGTCGCTCGGCGGCTTCGTGGGTGAGACGGTCGGCTCCGATGCTGAGTGTGTAGACCACGCCGCCCGCGCCGGCGACGAAGTCGGGGACCCAGACGATGCCCCGCTGCGCGAGCAGGCCGGCCATCGAGTCGTCGGTGAGCTGGTTGTTGGCGGGGCCCACCACGAGCCGTACGTCGAGTTCGGGAACTGTTTCCGCGTTGAGCACTCCGCCGACGGCGGCGGGCACCAGGACGTCCGCAGGCGTGGCGAGCGCCTTGTCGGCCTCGATCCAGCCGAGCCCCGACCGCAGGGCGGCGTCCCGCTTCGTCTCGTCCACGTCGGAGACCAGCACACGAGCGCCGTCCGCCGCCAGTCCGGTCGCGATGCGGCTGCCGACGGAGCCGAAGCCGCTGACCACGACGGTGCGCCCGGTGAGCGAGGCAGTCCCGAACACGTGCTCCGCGCCCGAGCGCAGGGCGGCGAGCACGCCGGTGGCCGTCGGGACGCCGGAGTTTCCGGTGCCGCCCTGCTCCTCCGGCAGGCAGTACACGTACGGGGAGGAACGACGCAGTGCGACCATGTCGTCGGGGCTGGTGCCCACGTCAGGGCCCGCGCGGTACGAGCCCTCGAAAGAGGCGATGAACTCTCCCATGTCGGCCAATGCCGCTCGGCGCAGCGCCGGAGTGAGTTCGACGTGCGGGTCGAGAGCGATCACGCTTTTGCCGCCGCCGAAGTCGAGGCCGGACACGGCGCACTTGTAGGTCATCGCCTCGGACAGCCGTAGCGCGTCCGCGAGACCGTCGCGCCAGCTTTCGTAGCGCCGCATCCGGCAACCACCGACGGCCGGGCCCAGGGCACGGGAATGGACCGCGACGATCAGGGGCAGCCCCGAGCGGGAGCCGCGGCGGATCGCCACCTCGTCGTGTTCGAGTGTCTGCATCATGGCGCCGACGCTAGGCAGGTGATCCGGTCCACCAGTATCTTCCCGAACTAAATTCGGAAGAGAGCGCCGAGAGGTGATCGTGGACGACATTGATACGGGAATCCTGCGGCATCTGCAGGAGGATGCACGGCAATCCAACCGGGCCATCGCGCAGAAGATGGGTATCGCACCGTCCACCTGTCTGGAGCGCATCCGGCTGCTGCGGCAGCGCGGCGTGATCCGTGGCTACCACGCGCAGGTCTCACTGCCGGCGCTGAACCGCGGTGTGCAGGCGATGGTGGCGACCCAGGTGCGGCCGCTCAGCCGGGAGTTGGTGGCGGACTTCGAGCGGTCGGTGTCCCGGCTGCCCGAAGTCCTGTCCGTCTACACCATGGCGGGCAGCGACGACTTCCTCGTCCACGTCACGGCACCGGACATCGAGCACCTGCACGCGTTCCTGCTCGACCGGTTCACCAATCGCCGCGAGATTCTCAGCTTCCGCACCTCGATCATTTACCAGCACCTGACCAATCCGGTACTGGAGCCACTGCCGGGGAGGCAGGGCCAGAGCCTTTCGGCGACGTGATCCGCGGTGAACGATGCCTGACCCGGGGTGAAAACCCCTACGCCGGCCGCAGCCACACCGTCGCCAGCGGTGGCAGCGTCAGATGGATGCTCCCCGTCCGACCGCCGGCCCCGAGGGACTCCGTCTTGATGGGGTCGGGGTGGGTCACGTCGCTGCCGCCGTAACGGGCGGCGTCCGTGTTCAGCACCTCAGCCCAGGCGGGGACGTCCTCCGGGACGAAAAGCCGGTACTCGTGCCGGACCACCGGCGAAAAGTTGGACACCGCCAGCAGCGGAGCACCCGCCGCGTCGAAGCGCAGGAACGCGAACACGTTGTCGTCCGCCGCGTCCCCCACGACCCAGGAGAACCCGGCCGGGACGGTGTCCTGCTCCCAGAGGGCGGGAGTCGCCGCGTACTGGCGATTGAGATCGCGGACGAGGTCGCATACGCCGCGATGGTCCGCCTGCGCACCGTACGCCGGATCGAGCAGCCACCATTCGGGCCCCTGCTCCTCCGACCACTCCGCGCCCTGCGCGAACTCCTGGCCCATGAAGAGGAGTTGCTTGCCCGGGTGCGCCCACATGAAGCCCAGGTACGCGCGCTGGTTGGCGCGCCGCTGCCACCAGTCACCCGGCATCTTGGACACCAACGCCTGCTTGCCGTGAACGACTTCGTCGTGCGAGATCGGCAGGACGTAGTTCTCGCTGTACGCGTACACCATCGAGAACGTCATCTCGTTGTGGTGGTACTTCCGGTGTACCGGGTCCTTCGACACATAGACCAACGAGTCGTGCATCCAGCCCATGTTCCACTTCAGTCCGAAGCCGAGACCGCCGTCACAAGTGGGCCGGGTGACACCGTCCCAGGCGGTGGACTCCTCGGCGATGGTGATGACACCGGGACTGCGGCGGTAGACGGTGGCGTTCATCTCCTGCAAGAAGGCGACGGCGTCGAGGTTCTCGCAGCCGCCGTGCACGTTCGGTGTCCACTGCCCCGGTTCGCGCGAGTAGTCGAGGTACAGCATCGAGGCGACGGCATCGACCCGTAGTCCGTCGATGTGGAACTCCTCGCACCAGTACACGGCGTTGGCGACCAGGAAGTTGCGCACCTCGCGGCGGCCGTAGTCGAACTCCAGCGTCCCCCAGTCGGGATGCGCGGCCCGGAGAGGGTCCTCGTGCTCGTACAGCGGCCGGCCGTCGAACTCGGCCAGCGCCCAGTCGTCGCGCGGGAAGTGCGCGGGCACCCAGTCCATGATCACGCCGATGCCGGCCTGGTGGAGGGAGTCGACGAGGTACTTGAAGTCGTCGGGGGTGCCGAGCCGGGCCGTGGGCGCGTAGAAGCCGGTGATCTGGTAGCCCCAGGAGCCGCCGAAGGGGTGCTCGGCGACCGGCATCAGCTCCACATGCGTGAAGCCCAGGTCGGAGACGTAACGGGGGAGTTGCTCGGCCAGCTGACGATACGTCAGCCCTGGGCGCCAGGAGGCGAGATGGACCTCGTACACCGAGAACGGCGACAGGTGCACGGGGCGCCGTCCGCGCCGGGCCATCCACTCGCCGTCCCGCCACTCATGACGCGACACGTGGACCACGGAAGCCGTCGCGGGCGGCACCTCCGCGCTACGGGCCATCGGGTCCGCACGCTGGGTCCTGGAGCCGTCGGGGCGCGTGATGTCGAACTTGTACAAGGCGCCTTCACCGAGCCCCGGCACGAACAGCTCCCACACGCCGGAGGAGCCCAGCGAGCGCATCGGGAACGCGGTGCCGTCCCAATGGTTGAAGTCCCCGACGACGCGTACGCCGCGCGCGTTCGGCGCCCAGACCGTGAAGCGGGTGCCGGTCACACCCTGATGCTCCATCGGCTCGGCACCGAGCGCCTTCCACAGCTGCTCATGGCGGCCCTCACTGAAGAGATGCAGATCGAACTCGCCGAGGGAAGGCAGGAACCGGTAAGGGTCCTGCCACTCGAACTCGTCGTCCCCGTACGTCACCAGCAGCGTGTACTCGGGAATCGAGTCGAGCGGCAGCACACCCGAGAAGAGACCGTCACCCAGGCCCTCCAGCTCCGTGCGCCGCCCGTTCGCCGAGACGGCCACGGCATCGGCGTACGGACGCAACGCGCGAAAGACCACACCGCCGGGCACCGGATGCGCCCCGAGCACCGCATGGGGGTCGTGGTGGGCGCCCGCGAGCAGACGCTCCCGATCGGTCGCGTCCATCGAAAGGGGCAGCCGTACGCCGGGGCCGCGGCGCCTCGGTCCGCGCGCCCCGGTCTTGGTGGCGGGCGTCCTGGACGGCGGGGGAGCGGAGATGTCGCGAGTTGCCACGGTGTCAGCCTCCTCAGGCGCTGTGGAAGAACGAAGGGGCCGGCGGACCACTGCCGGAGGGGGTTCGGTCGCTTTCGGCGAGACGGGCGACAGCCGCCAGCGGTACGGGCAGCCAGTCGGGCCGGTGCCGGGCCTCGTACAGCACCTCGTACACGGCCCTGTCCGTCTCGTACGCGCGCAGCAGCCCGGGCTCGTCCCGCGGATCCCACCCCGCCTCGGCGGCGTACCCCGCGCAGTAGGCGTCCCGGCAGCGCCGTGCCCACGCCGGACGCCACGGGCGGCGGCTGCGTGCGGCGTAGTCGAACGAGCGCAGCATGCCCGCGACATCGCGTACGGGGGACTGGCGGCGCCGGCGTTCCGCGAGCGGGCGGGCCGGCTCGCCCTCGAAGTCGATGACGAACCACCGCCGCCCGGCGCGCAGCACCTGGCCGAGGTGGAAGTCACCGTGAATCCGCTGCGCGGGACGGGTCGCGTCGAGATCGGCGAGCGCGTCGAAAGCGGCCCGCAGCCCGGGCGCGTAGGGCAGGAGAGCGGGCACGGACTGACTCGTGGCGGCCAGGCGGTCGATCATCGCGGCCGCAAGCCGCCTGTTCCGGCGCTGAGTCGGGGCATCGCACGGGAAGGCGGCCGCCAGCGCCAGATGCACCTCGGCGGTGGCCCGCCCCAGTTCGTACGCCTCCTCGGTGAAATCCCGTCCCGAGGTGAGGGACTGAAGCGCCAGAGTCCACCCGTCCGTGGCCTCGGGCAGGAACGGCTGAAGCACACCGAGCGTCGCTTCCTGCGGCTGTGAGGTCCGAAACCACGCCACGGGAGGAGGGACGCGCGTGCAGCCCTGGCGGACCAGCGCCCACGGCACCTCCAGATCCGGGTTGATGCCGGCCCGGACCCGGCGGAAGACCTTCAGAATGTACGAATCCCCGTACACCAGCGAGGAGTTGGACTGCTCGGCCTCGAGGAGCCGTGGGGTGAGTCCGGCGGGCACCGTCACCTGTGCGTCGCACTCGAAGCGCAGCGGGCCGGCCGTTCCCGGATGGCGCAGCCGCTCCAGAAGGAGTCCGGTGGACCGGGGGTCCAGGAAGGCGTCGTACACCATCAGACCGGCCAGCGGACCCTCGCTCGGCCGGCCTATGAAGGCGTGGACGAGTCCGGGAGGCAGGACATCCCGAACGCCGAGCAGCAGTTGGTAGCAGTCACCGGACGAAGGTCCGTCGGCGCCATGTTGAGCGTGCACCAGAAGATGCAGACAGCCCGGATGCAACTCGGTCACCGACACCAGCGTCATATCCGTGACGGGCCGCCCCTTGCCCGCGAACCACCGCTGCCGCGGCAGCCAGGCCCGCAGCAACCCTGCGACCGAGGTCAGCAGCGGAGCGGAGCCGAAGCGGGCCGGACGGTACGGCGCGGTCTCGGGCATGAAGGCGCATCCTTTCAATGGCACACGATCAAGATCGCCAGCTGGCACTGGTGGGGACCGCCCTGCGCAGTCGGAACCAGTAGAAGCCGTGGCCGGCGAGGGTGAGGAGGTAGGGCAGGTCGCCGATGGCGGGGAAGCGGACGCCGCCGATGAGTTCGACGGGGTGGCGGCCGTTGAAGGTCTGCAGGTC
>NZ_JAAKZY010000007.1 GCF_011045015.1 Streptomyces scabichelini
CCCCGGTCGCCTCCTCCAACGGCCCGCTGTCGTCGGCAACGGCCCACCCCCCTTCCCGTACGACCGCGCCGTGCGGCCCTTCGACGCGGTGGACCCGTACCTCCCAGGGCCCGCGCACCACGCTGGTCGTCTCGATGCGGTGTCCCTCGTCGGTGTCCGGGAGGACGGCGCGGTGCCAGGACGCCGCTTGCCGTCCGCTCGCGCCCAGGGGGTGGATCCGGCCTCGCTGGGACGCCGTCGTGCCGTCGGCCGTGAGGAGCGCGATGTGGTTGTCGGGGCCGATCCCGGGCTCGGCCGGCGGGGTCTCGGGGGCTGCCGCGCTCGCGTACGCGAACTTCGCGTAGTGCGGGCTGTCCTCGGTCTCGGCCGGGGGCGGCGGCAGTCGGTCGCTGCCGTGGTTGACCAGCCGTACGATGCCGTCGGCCGCCGTCGAGTGCAGCAGCCAGCCGGGGGCGGGCAACGCCAGACAGGCGTCGGCCGTGTCCACCGGGCCCGGCTCCTCGGGCGCCGTCCACACGGGATGGTCGGCGGGCAGCAGCAGACCCAGGAACGCCTTGCTCGCCCAGTACGGCGACGCGGGCCCCGAGTACCGCTGGGTCACCGGGAGAAAGGGCCGGTACCAGCCCAGGCTCAACAGCCCCCGCTCATCGGGGACTCCGCGCTCGGCGAAGTGCTTCAGCGCCCCGGAGGCGAGGCGCCTGGTGCGCCCCGGAGGCAACGGGGTGGCGCCGGCGAGCGCTCCGGCCCACAGCGGGGCGGCCGTGGCGAACCGGTATGTCAGGGAGCGGCCCTGGTGGACGGGCGCGCCGTCGGAGCCGAAGAAGTACTGGTGGGCCGTGAGGAACTCGCGCATGCGGGAGCGGTGGACGGCCACCCGGGCGGGGTCCGCGCGGGGTCCGGCGATACGGGCCCACAGGACCGGATACAGGTGCAGGGCGAGGGCGTTGTAGGAGTCGAACTTCCGGCCGTCTCCGTCGGTGTACCAGCCGCCGCCCCGGTACCAGTCCTCGAGCCGGGCGAGGCCGCCGTCGATGTCGGCCCGGCTGTGCGGGGCGTCCACGGAGGCGAGGAACTCCTCCGTGATCACCTGGAAGAGCCGCCAGTTGGAGTCGTTCACCCGGGCCCCGACGAACCCGCCGAGCCAGGCGGCCACCCGCTGGCGTACCCCGTCGTCGAGCCGGTCCCAGATCCATGGGCGGCTCTCGTGCAGGGCGATCGCGATGGACGCGGCCTCGACCATCGGCTGCGCCCGGTCGGTGATGGGCGGCCAGCGGTCGGGGCCCTGCGGGTCGGTGCCCGCGGTGAGCCCGGCCGCATACCGCTCGATGAGGGCCTCGGAGACCCGTCCGCCGGAGCCGGCGATGCGGAAGGCGGCGAGCAGGAAGGAGCGGGCATAGCCCTCCAGGCCGTCCGACCAGTCTCCGGAGTGACTGGCCCGGCCGGGCAGCCGGTAGTGCGCCAACTCCTTTGACGCGTAGGGCAGCAGACCCTCCAGGAGACGGTCGGCGATCGTCTCCCAGTGCGCGCGGGTCCAGCCGGTGACGGGCGAGCCGACGGGGTCGGTGGGTGGCAGATGCGGAAGGTGGGGAAGGTGCGTCGGGTCGGGAAGCGACACATGCGGCGCGGTCATACGGGGGCGGATCCTCCGTCACTTGAGGCAGCTGTCATCCGTCTGCGCGCCCCGGCGGGGGCGGCGAGACGCTGTCGCGTACGACGATGTGGGTGCCGAGCAGATGGTGGGCGCCCGCGGCGTGCTCGGGGTCGCGCAGGGCGATGCGCACCGCGGCCCGGCCGAGTTCCTCGGCGGGGGTGCGCACGGTGGTGAGCGGGGGGCTGAAGTCCTCGGCGAGCGGGATGTCGTTGTAGCCGACGACGGAGATGTCGCCGGGCACCCGCAGCCCGGCGTCGGCGATGGCCCGCAGGGCACCCGCGGCGACCATGTCGTCCCCGGCGAAGACGGCGGTGAACTCCCCCGTGGTCTTGTCCGCGGTCTTGAGGAGTTCGGTCATCGCCCGGTGACCCGCCGCACGCCCGAGGCCGCAGTCGACGACATGCGCGGCCTCGGGCGGCAGTCCGTGCTCGGCGAGCGCGGCGCGGTATCCGGCGACGCGGGCGTCGAGGGCCGTGTTGCCCGGAAGTCCGCCGAGGAAGGCGATGCGGCGGTGGCCCGCCGAGAGCAGATGGCCGGTGATGGCACGGGCCCCGGCCTCGTTGTCGAACTCGACGACCAGGGCCGGGATGTCGGGGTCGGGCGCGGGCCGTCCGCACAGCACGAGCCGCGCTCCCGACGAGTCGAGGGCCTGCGCGTAGTGCGCGACGCGCTCCCGGTAGGCGTCGTCCTCGACGACCCCGCCGACCAGGATCACCAGACCGGCGCCCTCTTCGCGCATGAGCTGCACGAAGTCCATCTCCCGCTGCGGATCCCCGCCGGTGGCACCGACCACGCAGAGCCAGCCGCGCTCGGCCGCCTCCGCCTCGACGCCCTCGGCGACCTGGGCGTAGAAGGGGCTGGTGACCTGGCGCAGCACGACGGCGACCATCTTGCGGCCCGCGCCGACCAGGGCGCGGGCGTGCGCGTTGGCGACGTAGTCGAGCGCTCGTGCCGCGTTCAGCACCCGGGTTCGGGTGGCCGGCGGGACCGGGTAGTTGCCGCTGAGCACACGCGAGACCGTGGCCACGGACACGCCCGCCCGCTCCGCCACCTCGCGGATCGTGACCCGCCCCTTTGCCGCCATGTCGTTCCCCGTTTCTCTTTGCCCGTGGCCTGTGGGTCCCTGCCGCCTCAGGTGTTGGCGGCGTAGTCCTTGGCGTATTCCTCGGCCATTCTGTCGCCGCCGCCGGAGCGCCATTTCTTGACGGCGGCGTCGTATTCCGACATCGGCGACCGTCCGGCGATCACGGCGGTGATCGTGTCCTCCATCAAGGCCTTGAGGGTGGTGCCCTGGCTGGTGTCCGTGCGGGACTGCAGCCCGTACGAAGCATCGCGGATGGCGTGCGGTACCACCTTCTGCTGCCAGGCGTGCAGGGCGCGTACGGCCTCGGGCCTGCCCGGCACGAACAGGACCTGCGGGCCTTCGGCGAGGTACTTCCACGGCAGGTTGCTGTTGTTCTCGATCTCACCCAGCTTGGTGGCGCCCGGCGAACCGTCCTTGGCACGCGTGAAGTGGGTGCCCTCAAGGCCGTAGTGGACGAGCTCCCACTCCTTGCTGCCGAAGGGCGCGGCCAGGTAGTCCAGGATGCGCAGCAGCAGCTCGATGCGCTCCTTCTTCGCCTTCTTCAGGATGGTGTAGCCGAAGGAGCGCCGGGCCGCGACGATCCCGCCGGGCGTGCCGTCCACGCTGTACGGGAGGGCGGCGGCCGGGGTCAACAGGCCCTCGGAGTCGAGGTACTTGGGCAGGTAGCCGCCGAATCCGTCCTGCAGCGAGCCGACAGTCCCGTTGAGGAAGAGGGTGTTGAGGTCGGGCTGCGAGATCGAGGTCGCGTCCGGGTGGTAGCAGCCGTTCTTGCGCAGCTGTGCCTGGTAGGCGACGGCCGCCTTGTAGCGCTCGTCCGGGAAGTTGGCGTGGAAGGTGCCGTTCTTGTCCACCGCCCAGCCGTGCGGGGCCTTGTGGGCCGCGGCGTGCACGGCGTTGCCGAAGTTCGAGCCGGTCGCGGCGCCGAGCGCGTACTTCTTGCCGCTCGTGCCCCGCTTGGCGACGGCGGCGAAGTCCTGCGAGGTCCAGCCCTCCTTCATCCCGGCATCCGTGAAGAATTCCTGGTTCACCCAGAGCGTGGAACCGGGTACCGGGCGCTCCAGCGGGACGCCGTAGATGCGGCCGCCGATGCGGCCCATGTCCCGCCAGGCGTGCGTGGGGATGCCCGCGAGGTTCGGGTAGTCCTCGATCGCGTCACCGGACAGGAACGGGGTGAGATCCTCGGCCCTGCGCTGCACGAACTGGGCCTCGCGGGGCAGCTCGAAGCCGGAGAAGACGTTGAGGATGTCGGGGAGTTCGCCGGGGTCGCCGGCCATCACCGTGGCCATCTTCTTCTGGTAGTCGGTCTGGGGGATCACCGTGTACTCGATCTTCACGCCGAGCGCCTTCTCCACGGCGGCCCAGAACTTGTTGGCCGAGGCCGGCTTGGGCGGCGTACCGAAGGTCACGGACATGACCTTGATGGTGGAGCCGTCCCCCGGGGTGCGCTTGACCGAGGTGACCAGGTCGGAGGGGTAGGAGGTGTAGCCGGGCTGCACGCCCGCGTCGGTGGGGGCGAGGTCCGGCTTCGGCCCGGCGGCCGCCCGGTAGGCGGGCCAGGGGGCGAGCTTCTTGCCCGCGCTGGAGACGTCGCCGTCGTCCGAACCGGTCGAGCACGCGGTCAGCAGACCTGGGACGGAGACTGCGGCGCCCCCCGCGGCCATGGAACGCAACAGGGTGCGTCGGGACATGCTGGGCATGGGCGAGTGACCTTTCTGAGTGCGGCTCTTGATGGGGCGTCAGCTATTGACGCGTGTGTCAGCTCGTGTCAGCTCTTGATGGCGCCGGTGAGCACGCCCTTCGTGAAGTACTTCTGCAGGAAGGGGTAGACGAGCAGGATCGGTACGGTGGCAAGGACGAGGACCGCCATCTGCACGGTCTGCGGAGCGTTGACGGTGGCCTCGCCGGTGGTCGTGTCGGTGAGGCCCGAGCCGGCGATCACATAGGTGCGCAGCACCTGCTGGAGCGGCCAGTGGTCGCTCTCCAGGTAGAGAGAGGCGAAGAACCAGGAGTTCCAGTACGCCACCGCGTAGAACAGGCCGACCACGGCGAGTGCGGCCTTCGACAGCGGAAGCACGACCGACCACAGAACGCGCCAGTCACCCGCGCCGTCCAGGCGAGCCGCTTCGTACAACTCCTCGGGGATGCCCTGGAAGAAGCCACGCAGGACGACCAGGTTGAAGACGTTCACCAGCACCGGCAGGATGAGCGAGGAGTACGAGTCGAGCAGGCCGAGTTCCTTGACCACCAGGAAGCTGGGGATCATGCCAGGCGGGAAGAGGAACGTGAACAGCACCAGCAGCAGGACGGGTTTGCCACCGAAGACGCCGGGGCGGGACAGGGCATAGGCGAGGGTCACCGTGCAGGCGAGGCTCAGCAGGGTGCCGACTACGGTCACTCCCGCGCTCACGCCGAGAGCATGGGTGACGATGCCGCCTTCGAGGATGTCCTGGTACGCCTTGAGGGTCGGGTCCTGCGGCCACAGCACCCATCCGCCGTTGGCGACCACCTCGCGCTGAGAGGCCAGCGAGGTCGACAGGATCACCAGGAACGGCACGCAGACCAGCAGGACGACCACGATGAGGGCCACCGCCTTGGCGGCCTGGGTGGCGGGCTTCGGCTTCTCCATCCAGCCGGGCCGGACGTGGGCGCTCACTTGTAGACCCCCTGTTCGCCGAGGCGGTGGGCGACCTTGTTGGCCGCGTAGACGAGCACGGCTCCGATGACGCCCTTGAACAGGCCCGCCGCCGCGGCGAACCCGTAGTCGCCGCCGATGATGCCCCGGTAGTAGACGAAGGTGTCGATGATCTCGGCGGCCTGCGGGCCGACCGCGTCGCGCTGGAGGAGCATCTGCTCGAAGCCGACGGAGAGGATGTCGCCGAGCCGCATGATGAGCAGCAGGACGATCACCGGGCGGATCGCGGGCAGGGTGACGTGCCAGAAGCGCCGCCAGGGTCCCGCGCCGTCGATGGCGGCGGCCTCGTACTGCTGCTCGTCGACCTGGGACAGCGCGGCGAGGAAGATGATCGTGCCCCAGCCTGCGTCCTTCCAGATGACCTGGGCGACGGTGAGCGGTTTGAAGGCGTCGGGGTTGCCGATGATGTCGACGGTGCTCAGCCCGGCGTCGCCGAGATAGCTGTTCACCAGGCCGGTGTCGCCGAGGACCTGCTGGAACAGGGCGACGACGATCACCCATGAGATGAAGTGCGGCAGATACGCCACCGACTGCACGAACCGCCGGACGGTGCTCCAGGTGAGGCTGTGCAGGAGCAGGGCGAGCGCCAGAGGGACCGGGAAGTAGAAGACGATCTGCAGAACCGCGATCCAGAGCGTGTTGAGGACCGCGTCCCAGAACTCGGTGTCCTGGAACATCCGCTGGAAGTTGTCCAGGCCGACCCATGGACTGCCCCAGATGCCGTCGAAGGGCACGTAGTCCTTGAACGCGATGACGTTGCCCACCAGCGCGCCGTAGTGGAACACCAGGAAGTAGCCGAGCCCGGGCAGCATCAGCAGGAACAACGTCCGGCTTCTACGGCTGTGAAAACCTTTTCGCTTCGTACGCGCATCAGGCGGACGGCGGCGAGAAGGGCTCACCGCCTCCCTGCCTGTACGCTCCCGCAACACCGCGGCCACGGAGCCTCCTCACTCTGGCTGTCGGGGTGCCGAGAAATTAAAACGTTTCCAACGCGGCGTCAACACTTCTGACATCAACGGGTGGTCGCCCGTGGTGCGGCTTGCGCTCCGACCTGCGTCGATGCCTGAAAACGTTTTAGGTGCGATGCTGGAGATGCGCATGGATGTACGCGTGGAGGGCCGCCGAGCCCCGCAGCCGGCGCAGACTCCGGCGGTTCAACTCGGCCTCACGTCTGGCGAGTTCGGCGCGAACGCGCTCAGGGCTGCCCGTGATCCGCAGCTCGGCGAGGACTGCCTCGATCGTGGCGAAGGGAACGTTGCCGCCCCTCAGGAGCGCGACGACCTGCGCCATCCGCACCTCGGACGCGGAGTAGAGCCGGTACCCGGTGGCCTTCTCGCGCGTGGGCCGCAACAGGCCGCGCGCTTCCCACAGCCGCAGGACGGGTGTCTGTACGCCGACGACGTCGGCCACCTCGCCGATACGCAGACCGCCGCGCTCAGTGGGCGCGGCCTCGTCCGCGAGCAGCGTGTCCACGGCGTCGAGGACTTCGGCGAGCCGGGTCCGTTCCCGGTGGAGTTCGGCATGGCTCTCGTCGAGGACGGCGAGCGCGGTGTCCAGTGCTCCGTCGTGCAGGGCGCGCATGATCGCGCCGGTGGTCGGCCAGCCGTGGCCGGCGGCCAGCTCGCGGGCCGCGCCCAGCGCCTCGGCGTGTGCGGTCGTGAAGACGCGATAGCCGCTGTCCGTGCGCTCGACGGGCGGCAGGATGCCCGACTCCACGTAGTTGCGGATCTGCTGCGTCGAAAGGCCCGCGGCACGCGCGAGATCGACGGCCCGCAGTCGGTCGCCCACCGTGACTCCCTGCCTCGATTTGAGGGTTTCAGGGTATGTGAGGGCGCTGAGGTGGCCCGCATCGCGCTCAAGTCTCAAAAAGCACTTCAATGAAACGATTGAAGGAGCAGCACAGCGAGTTGCACACGACAGGGAAGGGGAGGACGCCGACGTGAAGTTCGTGCTCGAGGTCGACATGGGGGACACCGGCTGGGACGGGAACGCCGTCAAGGAGCTGGGGCGGATCCTGCGGTACTGGGGCGGGAATCTCCAGCACTACGAGCTGAAGCCGGGCGACGGTTCGGTCATCTACGACTCCGAGTACCGCGAGGTCGGAGGGTGGAGCATCACCGGGGCCGAGTGAGCGGGAGGTGCGGGGGCCCGCTGATATCAGGGGTCGGCTGATGCCGGGGGGGCAGCTGATGCCGGGGGTCGGCGGGACGGCCCCACTTCCGTCGCCGCCGACCCCCGGTGCGAGATCGCGTGGCACCCGCGACAGGGCCCGCACTCCCCAACTACAGACCCTGGTCGAGGTTCACGGGCGTCGCGCGACCCCGGTCCTCAGAACGCGAAGACGGTCATCCCGTAGGAGTTCTTCACGCACTCGTTCGGGAAGGTGCGCTCGTACGAGACACGCCGGCCCTGCCAGACGCCATCGACCGTGACGACCACGGGGCGGTACTCACGGGTGCACATGCCCTTGCCTCTGCCGGCCAGCGAATCGAAGTCCCCGCCGGACATGCGCAGTTCGGCACAGGCCTGCGCCGCGGCCGGGTGCGTACCCGAGGCAGTCGGCGCACAGGTCAGGGTGACCGCGCGTTCGGGAGCGGCGGTGGTCGCCCTCTCGCCGTGGCCCACGGTGAGCACGAGGGCCGAGGGGGCGTGGAGCGAGGACGAGGACGGGGACGGGGACGGGGCAGGCTCGGGGGCGGCGAGGGCGGCTCCGGTGAGGGGTCCACAGACGGCGGTGGCCGTCAGGGTGAGGGTCGCTGCCCAGCGTGCGGTGTTCGGCATTGTGTGCATCCTTCCGCTTGGGTGACGTTCCGGAACGTTTGCGTTCCGGAACGTTCGGGGCCGGGTCCTGTGTGCCGGACCGGCGAGCGCGAGTCTGCCGAGTCCGCGGCGGAAACTCACGTCGGCCCCACGTGTTTCAGTAACGTTGTGTGTTGAATCAGTGGCGTGAAGTAACGGAATTTGAGCACACCCATGCCGTAACTGAGCGGGCGCCGCTCCGCGCAAGGGGCGGCCTGGCCGGATATGCACCGCTCAGCAATAGGCCTGAAACATTCCGCTACGAGCTGACGCGGATCCCTTGTGATCGACGCACGAGGGAGTAACTTTCATTACATGATTACATCGGAGCAGCACGAGAAACTGCGCGGCTGGTTCGCCGGCCGTCTGCCCGACGCTCTCTTCGAAAGCCTCAGTGAAGTGACGGTCGACCGCGAGGAGATCACCGTCATCGGCCGCATAGCCGAGCCCCGGCTCACCGAGGGCGCCTCGGCCGCCGAGAAGGAGGCTGCCGTCCAGTCCCGTATCCAGGAGTTCCGGGAGCGCACCCGTGACGACCGGGTCGCGGTGGCCCGCGAGGCCGAGCACCGCTTCCGCAAGAAGGTCTCGTGGGGCGTGGAGTGCGGGGGCGAGCGCGCGCTCTTCACGCATGTCGCCGCGCCCGTCATGACCCGGCTGCGGCAACCCCAGCGGCAGGTGCTGGACACCCTGATCGCCGCCGGTGTCGCCCGCAGCCGCAGCGATGCGCTCGCCTGGTGCGTACGCCTCGTCGAACGCCACACGGACGACTGGCTCGCGGAGCTCCGGGACTCCCTGGAACACGTCCAGCGGGTTCGCGCACAGGGACCCGACGCCCCGGCTCAGGAGACGGAACCGGAGGACACGCCGCGCGACGAACCGACCGACGAGTGACCGGAGTTGACCGCGCTTGCGCTCACCGTGGCCCGCATGCGCACTTCCGGCGGAGCGCTCAGCCGGTGTCGCTCACGGGTTCCGCGATCGACAGGGACTCGGGGCTCGCCGTGGAGGTGGCATCGGTCCGCCACCGCTGCTCGTCGGACCTGTCGCGGACCTTGACGACCACGTCCGCGTTCGGGTCCTTGGACGCAGGCGTGACCGCGAGGCCTTCGCGCCAGCGCGGCAGCAACTCCCCCCGCACCGTGAGGTCGTAGCGCACGTCGTCGCCCCGCTTGGAGTCGGCGTCCGCACATCCGCCCAGGACGACCACGCCGGCGTCCACGTGGGAGTCGAGGCACAGGTCGGGGTTCGCGACACTGCGCAGCAGTCCGTCCTCCTCGTAGGACCACTGCTGGGTCTGGACGGAGGAGCACACCGCCAGCTTGCCCGCGGCACCGGACTTCGCCTTGCCGTCCTTGATGTCGAGACAGAGATCCGCGGCAAGATTGCGCAGCCGGGTCTGCACGGGAGGCGTGGCGACTCCGGGAGGCGGGGACGTCGACCCGGCCGGCGGGGCCTGAGGGCCGGGGCTCGCGCTCTGTCCGGGGCCGGTGGTGCCGGAGGCGGAGGGGTCGCCGGCGCCGTCGTCCTGGGACCAGAGGGTGGTGATCAGGACGGTCGCCAGCAGTGCCCCGGAAACCACTCCCGCTCCGGTGAGCAGGGCCTTCGAGTTCATCCTGCCCTGCGGGGACCGTCGGCTCCCGGTGGGGAACTGGGGCAGCAGGCGTTGGCGATGGCGGCCGCCGCCCTGCCGCCTGCCGCCGGAACGGCCCGACCGCGCCACGGACTGGCCCCGGCCCGGACGTGAGTCGAGATAGCGGCGGGCACCCCAGCCGAGCACCGATTCGGCGAGCAGCACACCAAGACCGCTCTGGCCGCCCTCGAAATGGCTGAGCTGCTCGGCCGCGTAACGGCAGAAGCGGCACTCCAGCAGATGCTGCTGGACATCGGGAAGCAAGGCGCCGCCGCGCCGAATCGGGACGTCCAGGAGACGGTTGTAGTAGCGACAATCCTTGTTCGGTGCGAGTTCACGATGGGCCCGTACGCAGCCCTCGCGGAATTGCTCACGCGCCTGGTCAAGGGCAGCCGAGGCGATACCGACATCCATTCCCAACAGACCGGCGGGTACGGATATGTGCTCGGCCTCGACCTCGGTGTGCCACAGCACGCACTGGGCGAGTCCCGGGAGAGCCTGGAAAGAGCGTTCGGCGAGCTTGCGATTTTCCGGCGTCATCGACTTCGTGGCGCGCATGCCACGGCCTCCGGCGGGTTTCCGGAGTTCCGGCAGAACGCCGGATATATGGTCCGCGGCGGACCATGTCGTGACCGTGTCCCGTACGGTCACGAGGAGTTGGGGACGCAGCGCGGCAGCGGACCCGGCGCGCCTGAGGCGGTCGAGGACCTGCTGGAAGGCGGCAGCGGTCACCATCGAGGAGACATCCGTCGAGGTGGCGAGGCAGATGACCGCGTAGTCGTGCGCCGGCTGCCAGTGCCGCGCCATCAACAGCGCGATCGAGTGGGTGAGTTCGCCCTCCGGCTGCGCCCGCAGGAGGGCGGCGAGGCTCTCGTCCGACACCCCGGAAGCGGCTCCGGGGCCGGGGGCATAGGTGGGACGAGGTGGGTGGGGGGTGTGCACTGAGCGGGGTCCTTCCAAGGCACAAGATGGCACACAGAAGTTATGGCCGCCGAAAAGGTGCTCCTGATTGGTGCATACCTTTCTGGCTTGGCGCCTGGAAAGCAGCCGGACGGTGACCGGTCGTGCCGTCGGCCGACAGCCTTTTGAGCAAAATCGGCAGAACTAAAACCCGGACATCGAATCAGACCCGGCCATTAACCATGCGCGAGGAAGTTCACCCTTGCACAAATCTCTCACACCCAACAAGCCACTTGGGCGACTTCAGCAACATCCGAGGTCTGAAGGAAAGTCAAGGCTGGTCAGGCCAAGTGGCCACGCTCGCACCGATTTTCGAGAATGCCGAGAGGTCTTCAGATCTGCCAGGAGCGCAGGCGGTCGGCCGCCCCGAAGACGTCCGCCTTTCCGGACATCAGGTCACGCGCGAGGTCCACGAGAGCCCCGTAGGGCGGGTCGATTCCGACACCGCTGACGAACATGTACGAGACCGCCGTCGCGCAGGCGAAGCGGGCGTTGGCGGACGGCAGGGGCTTGAGCATGGCCAGGGTGTGCAGCAGCGCGGCGGCGCGCCAGGCCGGGTCCGAGTCCACGCCGAGCCGGGGCGGATCCACGCGGTGCCTGGCCACCGCGGCCACGAGTGCGGAGAAGTCGTTCACCGTGGGCTGGTCGGGCAGCACCTCTTCGTGGCGCTGGAGCAGCCACGGAACGTCGATATGAATGACGGGGGCCATGGGTCAGGCGGCCCGCCCCTCGCCCTTGGTGGGTGGTTCGTCGTCGGGGAAGGCCGCGGCGAACTCGTCGGCGTGCGCCGCGAAGAACCGGCGGAAAACGTCCGCGCCTTCCTGCAGTGCGCGGTGCCGCACGATGTCGGCCGCCGCCGCTTCGCGTACCAGGGCCTTCATCGACGTACCGCGCTCCTTGGCGATCTGCCGCAGATCCTCGAGCTCGCGCTCGCTGAATTCCACGTTGAGAGCTGGCATACCCTCACGGTACCGCGCGGGTACTTACTCGTAAATAGCCGCAGGTCAAGTACGGTGCTCGGCGGTACCTGGCGGGTGGGAGCGCGATGTCCGATTCCCGCCGGTGATACGGCGCTCGCGGCACCAGACTCGTACGTGCCGAAAGAACGTGCCGAAAGATACGTGTTGAGGGAAAGGAATGGATCCATGCCGACGTACACGACCATCCACAGCCCATTGGGCGAGCTGCTCCTCGTGGGCGAGGAGTCGGCCACGGCACCGGGCGGCATCGCTCTCGCCTCGCTGTCCGTCCCGGGACAGAAGAACGCCCCGGTCGTCGGGAAGGACTGGCGGCGCGACGATGCCGCGTTCGGCGAGGCGGCCCGCCAGTTGTCCACATACTTTGCGGGGCAACTCCACGCGTTCGAGCTGGAGTTCGCCGACACCGGGACCGAGTTCCAGCGGCGGGTCTGGCGGGCGCTCGAGGACATTCCCTACGGCGCCACGACCACGTACGGCGCGCTCGCCGAGCGGCTCGGCGCGCCGAGGGCCGAGGTCCGTGCGCTGGGCGCGGCGATCGGGGCCAATCCCCTGCTCGTCGTACGCCCCTGCCATCGCGTGATCGGCGCGGACGGCTCGATGCGCGGGTACGCGGGCGGCGTCGAGCGCAAGGTACAGCTGCTGACGCTCGAGGGCGCGCTGCAGCCGATGCTGGCCTGACCCACAAGCCACTGACCCACAAGTCACTGACCTATGAATCCCTGACCTATAAGTCGCTGACCCAGCCCTGATCACCACGGAGGGACGCTGATGACCCCCACCCCGGCTCAGGCCCGCCGCCGCGTGGACGCCGCCGACTGGCCTGCCCTGACCGAGGAGCTGGACGCGTTCGGCTGCGCGCTCACTCCCCCGTTGCTGACGCCCGCCGAGTGCCGTGAGCTGGCCGCGCTGTACGAGAAGCCGGAGCTGTTCCGCACGACCGTCGACATGGCCCGGCACCGCTTCGGCTCCGGCGAGTACCGGTACTTCACCCACCAACTGCCTCCGCCCGTGGCCGCGTTGCGCGCTGCCCTCTACCCGCGGCTGCTGGCGGTCGCCCGCGACTGGGCCGACCGCCTCGGCCGCCCGGCGCCCTGGCCGGACACCCTGGAGGAGTGGCTGTCCCTGTGCCACGAGGCGGGACAGGACCGCTCGGCGCAGATCCTGCTGCGCTACGGGAAGGGCGACTGGAACGCCCTGCACCGCGACGTCTTCGGCGACATGCTCTTCCCGCTCCAGGTCGTCATCGGCCTGGACGAGTACGGCAGCGACTACACGGGCGGCGAGTTCCTGCTCGTCGAGCAGCGCCCGCGCGCCCAGTCCCGGGGCACGTCGACCGTGCTGCGGCAGGGGCACGGCCTGATCTTCACGACACGTGACCGGCCCGTACGTACGAAGCGCGGCTGGTCCGCGGGCGCCATGCGGCACGGCGTGAGCACCGTCCGCTCGGGCCGTCGGCACGCGCTGGGCCTGGTCTTCCACGACGCTTCCTGACGGCTCGCGGCAACGGCGACACGGTCCGCCCGACACGTACGACACATACGCCGCTGAGACGTACGTCACATTGCCCTGCCGGATGTCACATTCCGGACCCCCGGAGCCCTCGAAGTAGTGAGGCGCGCTACGGGAGGCACAGGCATGTCCGAAAGTCCGGCACTGGAGACCCACAAGGCCCTGAACACGGCGACCCACGTGTTCATGGACCATCGCGAGCTGCTGTTCGCGATCGTCTACAACATGCTCGGCAGCGTCGCCGATACCGAGGACGTGCTGCAGGAGACCTGGCTGTCCTGGTCCGGCAGCCGCAGCCGGTCACCGCTGAAGGAGATCGGCAACCCGCGCGCGTATCTCGTGCGCATCGCGGTGAACCACGCGCTGAAGCGCCGGGCCGTGCTCAGCCGACGCCGTGAGACCTACGTCGGCCCGTGGCTGCCCGAGCCGCTCGTCGCGGAGGCCGTCGACGAGCCGCCGCCGGATGCCGCCGACCGCACCCTGCGCGCCGAGTCCGTCTCGATGGCGATGCTGGTGGTCCTGGAGTCGCTGACCCCGCTGGAGCGGGCGGTGTTCGTCCTGAACGAGGTGTTCGGCTACGCCCACACCGAGATCGCCGACGTCATCGACCGCAGTCCCGCTGCCGTACGCCAGCTCGCGCACCGTGCCCGGCAGCATGTGCACGCCCGGCGCCCGCTGTACGAGGCGCATCCGCGGGTGCGGAGGGAGGCGACCGAGCGGTTCGTGGAGGCCGCGCTCGGCGGTGACATCGGTGCGCTGATGGAGATTCTCGCGCCGGACGTCACGGTGTGGTCGGACGGCGGCGGCAAGACCCGCGGGGCGGGGCTGCGGCCGGTGCGGGGCCGGGACAAGGTCGTACGGCTCCTCACCGCGAACGCGTCGCGGGGCAGGGCGGGCCTCGACATCAGCTACCGGCGCGTCAATGGCGACGACGCGGCCGTGCTGTTCGACGGCGATTCCCCGTACGCGGTGATGGTCATGGACCTCACGCCGGAGGGCGACCAGGTGTCCGGCGTCTACATCGTCGGCAACCCCGACAAGCTCACGCACGTGCGCAAGTACGACAAGGGCGGGGCGACGGAGGGCAAGGGCGTATGACCACGTTCGAGAAGACATCGCCCGGCCGGCCGGGAGCCGACAAGGCCTCCTCCGGGCAGCGCGTGGCCGACTGGTTCGACGGCCGCCTGGGCACCCACAGCCTCGGCAAGAAGTATCTGCGCAAGGTCTTCCCCGACCACTGGTCGTTCCTGCTCGGGGAGATCTGCCTGTGGAGCTTCGTCGTACTGATCCTCACGGGCGTCTATCTGACGCTGTTCTTCCATCCGTCGATGAACGAGGTGACGTACCAAGGCAGTTACGTCCCGCTGAAGGGCGTGCGGATGTCGGAGGCGTACGCCTCGACGCTGGACATCAGCTTCGACGTACGGGGCGGTCTGCTGATCCGGCAGATGCACCACTGGGCGGCGCTGATCTTCATCGCCGGGATGCTCATGCACATGATGCGGCACTTCTTCACGGGCTCGTTCCGCAAGCCCCGTGAGGTCAACTGGCTGTTCGGCTGGACGCTGCTGTTCCTCGGCCTGTTCGAGGGGCTCTTCGGCTACTCGCTGCCCGACGATCTGCTGTCCGGCACCGGGATGCGGTTCGTGGAGGGCGCGACCCTGTCGGTGCCGGTCGTCGGGACGTATCTGTCGTTCTTCCTGTTCGGCGGCGAGTTCCCGGGGGACGACATCGTCGCCCGCTTCTATTCGCTGCACGTCCTGCTGATACCCGGCATCATGGCGGCGCTGGTGGTCGCCCATCTGATCCTGGTCTTCTACCACAAGCACACGCAGTTCCCGGGGGCCGGGAAGACCGAACGGAACGTC
Organism: Streptomyces scabichelini; assembly: GCF_011045015.1. GTDB lineage: Bacteria > Actinomycetota > Actinomycetes > Streptomycetales > Streptomycetaceae > Streptomyces > Streptomyces scabichelini. Next base: position 15,174 of record NZ_JAAKZY010000007.1, read on the forward strand.
GTGGGCGCGCCGTTCATGCCGGTCTACATGGCGAAGGCGGGCGGATTCTTCTTCCTGGTGTTCGGGGCGATCACGCTCATCGCGGGGATCGCGACGATCAACCCGGTCTGGGCGTACGGGCCCTACCGCTCCGACCAGGTGTCCACGGGAGCCCAGCCGGACTGGTATCTGGGCTTCGCGGAGGGCCTGGTGCGCATCATGCCGGGCTGGGAGATCAACATGGCCGGACACACGCTGGTCCTGGGCGTGCTGATCCCGATCGTCGTCTTCCCCCTCCTCCTGATCTTCATCGGCGTCTATCCGTTCCTGGAGTCCTGGGTCACGGGCGACAAACGCGAGCACCATCTGCTGGACCGCCCGCGCAACCGGCCGATCCGCACCTCCATCGGCACGGCGTGGATCAGTCTCTATCTCATCCTGCTCGCGGCGGGCGGCAACGACATCGTGGCCACCCGCCTCCATCTGTCGATCAACACGGTCACCTGGGCCGCCCGGATCGCCGTGTTCGTCGTGCCCGTACTGGTCTTCATCGCCACCCGGCGCATCTGTCTGGGGCTGCAACGCCGGGACCGCGACCTCGTCCTGCACGGTCGCGAGACCGGCGTCATCAAGCGCCTCCCGCACGGCGAGTTCGTCGAGCTGCACCAGCCGCTCTCCCCCGCCGAACTGCACGTCCTGACCCAGCACGAGCAGCCTCGGCCGCTCGAACCCGGCCCCGCCCAGGACGCGAACGGCGTGCCGAGTCCGAACGGCTCGAAGCTGCGGCTTCGGGCCCTGCTGTCCCGCGGTCTGTACGGCGCCGGTACGCAGGTGCCGAAGCCGACGGCCGAGGAGCACGGCAAGGCCCATGCGGTCGAAACAGTCGAAGCGGCAGAAGCGGTCGAGGAGCCGCAGGCAGCCCCCGCGGTCAGCGAGGCGGGACCTCCAGACGGCTGATCCGCTGGGCGCCCCGGGCCTCGCCCGGATGGCGGCTCGCCATGGTGAGCCGGAGCCGGCTGCTCCGTACCGCGTCGAAGGTGATCACCGTCGGCGCGTCGGACGCGGTGGCCCAGTCGACTTCGGCTCCCTTCACGGGCACGTAGCGGTGGCCGTCCCAGTGGGCGACCTCGACCGTGGCGGGCAGGGTGTGCGTCGCGTCGACGGAGAAGGAGACCTCGACGCGGTCGATGGTGCGGGTGCGTCCCACGTCGACCGAGACCCAGTCCTGCGGGCGGGCGCCGTTGAAGGCGGGCAGCAGTGCGGTGGGCGCCTTGTGGAAGGCGTTCGACCAGCCGGTGGCCGGATCGCCGTCGAGCATCGCGGCGGGCAGGGTGTCCGGACGGCCGGAGTAACTGGCGTCCGCCACAGGGGAGTTCGGGGCGCCGGGACCTGGGTCGGGCTTGAACTCCGGCGCCGGGGTCAGGATCTTCGCGTTCGCGGGCGTCGTGCGTACGGTGACGGTGGCGCTCCGCAGCCCCTCCGCGCGCGCCCGGACCGTGAGGCGCCCGGCCCGGCTGCCGGAGCGGACGATCGCCAGGGCCTTTCCGTGGAAGGCGGTGCGGGTACTGGCCTGATAGCGCTCGGCGCTCTCCTCGCGTCCGTTGTCGAGCCCGGCCAGGGAGCCGCCCTCGACGTCGAAGGCCAGCAGGTGCTCGGCGCCCGGCACCACCACACCGCGGGCGTCCACCACCTCCGCGGTCACGAAGCACAGCGAACGGCCGTCCGCCGGAAGGGACTTGCGGTCCGCAGTGAGGCGCACGGCCTGCGGCTTCCCGGCGGTGCGCAGCACGTCGGTGGCGATGGTCCGGCCGTCGCGGCGGGCCACCGCCTTGAGCTCACCGGGCGCGAAAGGCACCTTCCAGGTGAGGTGGAGCTTGCCCGCGCTGCCGTTGGGGCTGGTGTAACTGCCGGGCCAGGGACCGCCGGTGACGGTCTTGTCGTCTCCGGTCGCCTCGGTCGTCTCCAGGTAGGTGCGTCCGTCGGTGGTCTTCTTCTCGTCGAACTTCCTTGTGCCCAGCGACTTTCCGTTGAGGAAGAGCTCGACGGTGTCCACGTTCGAGTAGGCCCAGACCTCGACAGTCTCGCCCTCCTCGTGGTTCCAGCTCATCGGCACCAGATGGACCATGGGCTCGTCGGTCCACTGGCTCTTGAAGAGGTGGTACACGTCCTTCGGGAACCCGGCCGTGTCGGCGGCCCCGAAGAACGACGCCTTCACCGGGAACACGTCGTACGGCGTGGGCTCCCCGATGTAGTCGATGCCCGACCACAGGAACTCCCCCGTGAACCACTTCCGGTCCCGGTCCTTCTTCAGCCCGTACTCGCCGCTCATCGTCCAGGACGCGAGGTTGTTGTCGTACGAGGAGGTCGCGCGCTTGCCGGGGGTGTAGTTCTCGCCCGTGTTGAGGTGCTCCGGCTCCTGGTACGTGCCGCGTGTGGAGGTCGAGGACGAGGACTCCGACTCGAAGAGGAAGAGGTTCGGATAGCGGGCGTGCAGGGCGTCGACGGAGGCGGCGGTGTTGTAGTTGAGGCCGAGCCCGTCCAGCTTGGCGAGCATCAGGTCGGCCGGCGAGCCGACGGCGGGCAGGCCCCGGTACTTGTCGGAGCCGATCACGATCGGGCGGGTGTCGTCGAGCTTCTTGATGCCGTCGATGAGCCGGTCCGCCATGGCCAGTCCGGCGGTTGTGGTCGAGTCGGGGACTTCGTTGCCGATGGACCACATCAGGACGGCGGGCGAGTTGCGGGCCGCGAGGACCATCTCGGTGATGTCCGCGTCACTGTGCTCGTCGAAGAAACGGCCGTAGTCGTACGGGTTCTTGCCGCGCCGCCAGCAGTCGAACGCCTCCACCATCATCACGATGCCGAGCCGCTCGCAGGCCTCGATCACCTCGGGCGCGGGCGGATTGTGCGAGGTGCGCAGGGCGTTGATCCCCATGTCCTGCATGATCTTCAGCTGCCGCTCGACGGCGTCCGCGTCGACGGCGGCGCCGAGTGCGCCCAGGTCGTGGTGGAGGTTGACGCCGCGGATCTTGGTGGGGACGCCGTTCAGGGTCATTCCGTCGACGGGGTCGAAGATGGCGCGCCGTATGCCGAAGGGGGTGCGGTAGGTGTCGGTGATCTCACCGTCGACACGGAGTTCGGTGAGCAGGGTGTACCGGTCCGGGTTGTCGGAGGACCACAACCTGGGCTTGTTCACCGTCAGTTGCTGAGTCTCGGTGGCCGATTTCCCGACCTTGAGCGTCGAGGTCTCGCGGGCCACCGTACGGCCGTCGGGGTCGACGACTCTCGATCTGACCTCGACCAGTCTGACGGCGCCCGAGGCGTTCTCGACGCTGGTCTCCACCCGTACGAGCGCGTGCCCCTCCTCGATCTCGGGCGTGGTCACATACGTCCCCCACCGCCGGACGTGCACCGGCTCCGTGACGACGAGGCGGGCCTCGCGGTAGATCCCGCTGCCGGAGTACCAGCGGCTGCTGGGCAGTTGGTTCTGGACCTTGACGGCGATGACGTTCGCGGTCTTGCCGTCCGTGTGCAGCAGATCGGTGAGGTCGAGGGCGAACCCCGTGTAGCCGTAGGGGTGTTGGCCGACGAGCTTGCCGTTGCAGTAGACGGACGAGTCCATGTAGACGCCGTCGAACTCGACGGAGACACGCTTGCCCGCGTACGCGGACGGCAGGGTGAAGGAGATGCGGTACCAGCCGAGGCCGCCGGGAAGGAAGCCGGTGCCGCTGGTGGTGCCGTGCTCGGTGGTGGGGGTCTGCTCGATGCTCCAGTCGTGCGGCACGGCGACGTGCCGCCAGTCCGAGTCGTCGTAGCCGGGCTCGGCGGCCCGGGCGTACGCGCCGGTGGGGTCGGTGATGCCGGACGGGTTGACCAGCGCGAAGCGCCAGCCGTCACGTAACGGGACGGTCCGCCCTCCGACGGCGGTGCGGGCCCGGGGTGCGGCCTGTGCATCGGTGGCCCCCGCAAGGACCACGGGTGTCGCCGTTCCTGCGATCAGTACCGATCTGCGCGTCACCGTCATGACAGGTTCCCTTTCGCCAAGCGCTCACAATTGCTCATAACTGCTCGCGAACAAACAGATTCTGACGGTGCGACACTCAGGACCGTCAAGACTCCGGCAGCCCTCTTCTGTCCGTCACGTCACATCGGCCTGAAACCCCCGGTGGCGGGACGGCCTGGAACGACGGCCGGTGCCGGTGGGCCGCAGGCCGTGTGCGGACCCCCTGCACGGACTACTCTGGGACCCGAGTGACGCATCTGATCACTGTCAGTGTCCGCAATGGAGAGTGGCGACGATGAGGAGCCACGACGACACACCGCCGGACGGTCCGGACTACCCGTTCGACGAGACCGCCACGGCACGGGCTGTCCTCGACGCGGACGGCATCCTCGTCCAGTGGAACGAGGGCGCCCGTCGCCTGCTCGGCCATGCCCCGGCCGACGTACTGGGCCGCCCCGCCGTGGACCTGGTGGCCCCGGGCGGCGAGGTCGGACGGCCCGAGCCGACGAGCCGGCGCTGGAGCGGCCGCCTCACGCTGCGCCACCAGGACGGCAGCCCCCGGAACGTATGGCTGCTCGCCCATCGGCTACGGCCCGAGCGGGGCGACCGCAGCGACTGGCTGGTCGTCTCCCCTCTCACCGCCATGGACCCGCTGTCCGACGACGACCCCCTGACGACCGCGCTCCTGGACCACGCACCCTGCGCCACGGCGATCTACGACGAGCGGCTGCGGCTGCGCCGGATCAACGAGGCGATGGCCGACAACATCGGTCTCCCCGAGGAGCGGATCCGCGGGCTGCGGCTTTCCGAGATCGGGGCCAGGCCGCAGAGCGAGGACCTCGAGCGGCACATGCTCCGGGTGCTTCTGTCCGGGCGACCGGAGGAAGTGCAGACGTACATGCGGGCCGGCAGCGAGGAACAGCCGCACGCCTGGCTGGCGCGGATCGCGCCGCTCACGGACACCGAGGGCAGGGTACGCGGCGTCTGTCTGGCCGCACACGACTTCACCGAGCAGTACCTGGCCCGCGAGCGCCTCCAGCTCGTCAACGAGGCGAGCATCCGCATCGGCACCACCCTCGACGTCAGACGCACGGCCCAGGAGCTGGCCGACGTGTGCGTGCCCGCGCTCGCCGACTTCGTGAGCATCGATCTCATGGACCCGCTGGACCAGGGCGGCGAACCGTACTCCGGGCGTCTGTCCGCCCCCGTCAGCCTGCGCCGCGCCGCCCACCGGTCGGTGCACCCCGGCACCCCCGAGGCCGTGGTCAAGCCGGGCCAGGTCGACGTCTATCCGGCGTCCTCGCCCCAGGCCGACTCCCTGGTGGCCGGCCGGCCCATCGTGGCCTCGGACCTGGCGTCCACGCTGTCGGAGTGGCTCGCCTGGGACCGGCCGCGCTTCGAACGCGTCAAGGAGTACGGCATCCACTCGACGATGTCGGTACCCATCCAGGCCCGCGGCACGACCCTGGGCGTCGCCGTCTTCACCCGGTTCCGGCGGCCCGACCCCTTCACGCCCGACGACGTCCTGCTGGCCGAGGAGGTCACGGCCAGGGCGGCCGTCTGCATCGACAACGCCCGCCGCTACACCCGCGAACGCGCGACCGCGCTCGCCCTGCAGCGCAGCCTGCTGCCGCGGACGCTGCCGCGCACGGCAGCCCTCGAAGCGGCGTCGAGTTATCTGCCCGCGGCGCAGGCCGGGGTCGGCGGCGACTGGTTCGACGTGATCCCGCTGTCGGGCATGCGGGCCGCCATGGTCGTCGGGGACGTCGTCGGCCACGGAGTCCAGGCGTCGGCCACGATGGGGCGGCTGCGGACGGCGGTACGCACGCTCGCCGACATCGACCTGGCGCCGGACGAGCTGCTGACCCACCTCGACGACCTGGTCGTCCGGCTCTCCGAGGAGGCGGGCAGCGACGGCACGACGGGCGAGGTCGGGGCCACCTGCCTGTACGCCGTGTACGACCCGGTCAGCCGCCGCTGCACCCTGGCGCGGGCCGGCCATCCGCCACCGGTGATGCTCCCGCCGGACGGCCCGCCCGAGGAGATCGACGTACCGCCCGGGCCTCCCCTGGGCGTCGGCGGGCTGCCGTTCGAGTCCGTCGAGCTCACGCTCTCCGAAGGCACCGTGCTCGCCCTGTACACCGACGGCCTGATCGAGAGCCGCGACCGGGACCTCGACGTCAGTCACCGGATGCTGTACCAGGCACTGGCCCGGCCCTCGAGCTCCCTGGACGACACCTGCCACCACATCCTCCAGTCGCTGCTCCCACCGACCGGCGTTCCCGACGACGTGGCCCTGCTCCTCGCCCGTATGCGCGGACTTCCGGCCTCTCAGGTCGCGACCTGGGACATCCCCGCCGATCCAGCCCTCGTCGGCCCGGTCCGCAAGCAGGTCGTCCAGCAGCTGGGCACCTGGCAGCTGGATGAGGCGGCGTTCACGACCGAGCTCGTGGTCAGCGAGCTCGTCACCAACGCCATCCGGTACGGCGACCGTCCCATCCGGCTACGCCTCATCCATGACTCCGCGACGCTGATCTGCGAGGTGTCGGACGCCAGCCACACCGCCCCGCACCTGCGCCGCGCCAAGACCTTCGACGAGGGCGGGCGCGGCCTGCTCCTGGTCGCCCAGCTCACCCAGCGCTGGGGCAGCCGGCACACGCCCGAGGGGAAGACGATCTGGGCGGAGCTGACCCTGGACGGGGAATGACCTCCGGCAGCTCGTTTCGTGACCTCCGGCCGCGCGCTTCGGTTCAGCGTCGGTCGCCGAACCCGCCGCCTCCGGACCAGCCGCCGGACCAGCCGCCGCCCGACCAGCCGCCTTCGTAACCGCCGCCGGAGCCGTCGTGCCCGCCGTCCCAGCAGTAGTAGCCGTAGCACGCCTGGCCGCGGTCGGGCGTGGGGATCGCCGGCGGTGGAGCCGAGGACGACTCGGGCGGTGCGGGCTTCGGTGTGGGGGACGGTGTGCGGGTGGGCGTGGGAGTGGCGCCGCGTGTCGGCTTCGGTGAATCGCCGTCCGTGTAGGCGTTGATCCACTCCATCTGGAGCGAGTCCACCGAGGAGTCGAACTGCCAGCGCTGGGATTCGCTGTCGTCCCGGGTCTTGAGGACGAGGGCCGTCTCACCCTCTGGCGCGGCGGGTGTCAGGGCCAGTTCCTGGCGCGCGAGCGGCACCAGGTTGTCCTGGAGGGTGAAGTCGTACCGCACGTTCTTGGTGTCTCGCACGGTGCTGCCCTTGCACGGGCCCAGCCGGACCGACGAGGCGAGGCGGGAGTCGAGGCACAGCTCGGGGGCGTCCAGGCTGCGGAGCGACCCGTCGCTCTCGTACGACCATTGCTGCCGGGCGGAGGAGGTGCAGGTGGTGAGCACGGCCTCCGCGCCTTTGACCGCCTCGCTGCCGGCGATACCGACGCACAGATCGTTCGCGGCATTGCGCAGCCGGCCGCGCGGTGTGCCGGACGACGAGTCGCCCGAGCCGGCCCTGGACGGCCCGGCACTGGGTGTCCTGCCGTCGGGCGTCCTGGACGCCGTTCCGGTGCCGGCGTCGGAGGGGGACTTCGCGCCGTCCCTGGCGCCGGCCCACAGGAGGAGCGGTACGACGACGCACGCGCTTACTGTGAGCACGGCCAGGGCGAGGGTTCTCCGGCCGCGCGAGCGCCTTCTGGGCTCCGCGGGGTCGCGCTCCACGGGGGGCAGGTCGGGGTACGCGGGGATGTTGTCGGGGTACGGGAGGCGGTTGTCGAGGTGCGTGGGGGCTTGCGCCTCATGGCGGTGGGCGTCATGGGGATGGGCGTCATGGGGATGGGCGTCACCCGCCGGGGCGGCGGTCCAGGATTCACCCGAGGTCGCGGCCACGACCGGGCCCGTGTGTGCGTCGCCCACGATTGGGCCTGTGGGCGCCTGGGCCACGACCGGGCGAGCCTGCGCCTCCTCGATCCGGGCGCGGCGGCCGGGCCGGGAGTCGAGATAGGTCCGTGCTCCCCAGCCGAGCACCGCCTCGGCCAGCAGCACGGGCAGCCGGCCGCCGGACTGGTCCAGTTGGTCGGCCGCGTACCGGCAGTACCCGCACTGGTCCATGTGCCGTTGCAGATCGCGCGAGGTCTTGGTGCTGCTGTGCCGGAGCGACGCGTCCAGCAGTCGGTTGTAGCGACGGCACTCGTCCCTGGGCGCGAGTGCGCTGTGCGCCTCCAGACAGCCCGCGCGTAAGAGTTCACGAGCCCGCTGCAGCTGGAGGGGAGCGTCCTCGGCGGTCAGGCCGATCAGGCCGGCCGGTATCGCGAGGTCCTCCGCCTCGACTTCCACGTGCCACAGAATGCAGCGGGCGTTCTCCGGCAGGTCCTGGAAAGCGCGGGACACCAGGCGCCTGTTCTCCGGCGGAAGAAGCCGTTCCACGGCGCGGTCACCGTCGTCGGGGCCGGACTGCAGTTCGGGGTGAAGCTGTGATCGCCGTTTGTCCGCGTCCCATTCCGCCGCGATACGGCGCACGGTGACCAGCAGCCGTGGCCGCCATGCCGCTGTCGATCCCGTCCGCCGTTCGTATTCCCCGAAGAGCCGGGTGAATGCGGCGGTGGTGAGCATCCCGGCGTACTGCGCACCGTTCGTACAGAGCCGCGCGTACGAGTGGACCGCTGCCCAGTGCCGCGCCAGCAGTTGCTCGTCGGTGGCGTCGCTCACGTGCACTTTCCTCCAAAAGCCGTGCGGAATGAGCCCGTACCATTGGGTACGGAATTGTCCACACGCTGACAAGCGCACCCTTGCACAGCGCATCGGTCCCGTTCAAGTGAATCCCCTCAATGCCCGTTTCTGTCCGGGTACTTGGAGGTGACAAACTGTCAGCAAATGTAGTTCGCAAAGTCATTCGGATTTCGTCTCCCGAACTTACCTGAAGTAAGTACCGATTTGCCGTGCAGAAATGGGAGTCCGCTCATCGCCGCGTCGGCACTCCGCGCGGGAGATCGGGCTGCTGTGTAACTGACTATCAGCGCCGCAGCCCCGCCCTGTACGCGCCGGGAGGCGTCCCATAGCGCTGCCGGAAGACCCGGTTGAAGTGGAATGGGCTGGTGAAGCCGGAGGCCGCCGCCACCCGTTCCACCGGCAGGTCGGTGGCTTCCAGGAGCCGGGCGGCGTGCAGCAGCCGCGCGGCGAGCAGCGCCCGCATCGGGGACTGGCCGAGCTGCTGGCTGAAGAGGTGCGCGAACCGGGAGGGCGAGAGCGAGACGCCCGCGGCCAGCGACTCCACGGTGTGCGGCGCGCCCGGGTCGGCGGCGATCAGCGCCTCGGCCCGGCGGACGCGTACGTCGACACCGGACCGCTGCGGCTCCGGGCGCGCGGTGGCGGCCGCGAGCAGGACGATCGATTCCAGGGAGCAGAGGGCCAGTTCGCGGGCGGCCGTTCCGTGGGCGACGGCCACCTGGCCGTCCTCGGAGGTGCCCGGCGCGGCGATCCGGCCGGGCGGGGCGCCCTCCCCCGTCCACCGCGCGTCGGCCAGCATCCGCCGGAACGCCGACTCCACGCGTTCGTGGACGCTGCCGGGGACCGGCGTGACGGCGTACAGCCGGTCACCCCGTGCGTACGGCCGCAGCCAGCCGGCCCAGGACGGCCTGGCCTGGCAGTGCACCCACCAGAACGCCCAGTGCCGCGCGCCCGGCGCGACCGCGTAGCGGTGGGGAACGTCAGGTCCGAGGACCACCAGATCGCCCGCGCCCGCGCGCGTTTCGACGGCACCCTGGCTCAGTCGCCCGCTCCCGCCCGTGGTCCAGGTGAACAGCCAACTGTCCGCGCCGTGTGGCCGGTTGACGCTGTAGCCGGGCCGCTCGTCGAATCGGCCGACGGTGACAAGACCCGGCGGCGGGGACGGAGCGGCAGGCTCCGGGGCAGCAGGCTCGGGCAATCCCTCAGCGTTCACGGGCATCCTCCCGATATCCGCGGCGGCCTAGCGTGGCAGGTACGGAGCTTCCGTCTGAAGGGGTGAACGCATGACAGTCACGGACATCGGCGCCTCCCGTGAGCCCATCCTGCCCGAGGCCGGCCACCGCCAGTTCGAGGAGGAGGGCTTCACGGTGCTGCGCGGCCTGTTCGGCCGGGACGAGGTCGACGGGCTGAACGCGGAGTTCACGGCCCTGCACGCCGCCGGTCCGGTGCCCGGCCACTTCGAGCCGCGCGCCTCGGAGACCCACGGTCCCGCCGATCCGCTGCACCGCTACCCCCGTGTGATGCATCCGCACCGCATCAACGACCTGGCGCTGCGTTTCCTCCTCGACCCACGCCTGCGCGGCGTTCTGGAGACGTTGTTCGGCGAGGAGGTCCTGGCGGCCCAGAGCATGTTCTACTTCAAGCCGCCGGGCGCCCGGGGCCAGGCCCTGCACCAGGACAACTTCTATCTCCGGGTGGAGCCCGGCACCTGTGTGGCCGCGTGGATCGCCTGCGACGTGATCGACCGGGACAACGGCGGCCTGGAGGTCGTTCCCGGCACGCACCGCATGGACCTGTTCTGCCCCGAGGAGGCGGACGCCGGGGTGTCCTTCGCGCGGGAGTACGTACCGCCGCCGCCCGGCCTGGCCGCCGTGCCGGTCGACATGGAGCCGGGCGACGTCCTGTTCTTCAACGGCACCCTGGTCCACGGCTCGCAGCCGAACCACAGCGCCGACCGTTTCCGGCGTTCGTACATCGCCCACTACGTGGGCCGGTCGGCCGAGCGCATCGGAAGCCACTACCGCACTCTGTCGATGAGCGGTGATCCCGTTCCGCTGCGGGAGAGCGAGGGTGCGGGGCCTTGCGGCACGGAGTTCGCGCCGGGCCCGCACTAGCGCTCCGCTGGAAGTGCGGTGCTGCTGAGGGTTCGTTGGACGCTGCGGGTCCGTTGTGGCTGGTCGCGCAGTTCCCCGCGCCCCTAAAAAGGGGCGCGGTGTACCGCACCCGACTTCGGCAGGTCCACTTACGTAGGGCTCAGGACCGCATGAGCCGCGCCCCGGTGAGGTCGAGTACACCCTCGTGCCAGGTCAGTCCCCGCAGATCAGGTACGACGACAGGGGCGTCGGTGGCCAGGCCCCGTTGTCCGACCCCGATGACGTACGCGCCTGCCGCCGCCCCCGCCTTCGCCCCGGCGACGCTGTCCTCGAAGACCACGGCCGTCGCGGGGTCGATCCCGAGTTTCCCGGCTGCCGCGCGGTAGCCGTCGGGGGCCGGTTTGCCGTGGCTGACGTCGTCCGCGGTGATGAGCACGGGCGGCAGCGGCAGGCCGGCGGCGGCGAGGCGGGCCCGGGCGAGTGCGGTGACGCCGGAGGTGACGACGGCCCACTTTCCTTGCGGCAGGCTCGTGAGGAGTTCGAGCGCGCCGGGCAGCGCGGTCGTGAGGGCGGCGGCCTCGATCTCCAGGCGGTCGATCTCGGCGAGCGCCGCGGGCCGCTCCGCGGGGTCGGCGACGAGCAGCGCGACGGTGTCGGCCGAGCGCCGCCCGTGCACCATCGCGGTGACCTCCTCGGCCGGCAGGCCCCGGTCGCGGGCCCATCGGCTCCATGCCTGGTCGACGCCCGGATCGGAGTCGACCAGGACGCCGTCGTTGTCGAAGAGGAGGCCCTGGCAGGGAATGTTCATTCGGGATCCTTCTCGGGATCGTTCAGGTGACGGGGCGGTTGCGGTAGCGGCCGACGAGTTCGCGTGCGGCGACCTGCATACGGGTGGGCGGCAGGCCCCGGGCGATCAGCGTCAGGTCGTCGACCACCATGTCACCGATGGTCAGGAATGCCTCCGGGATGCCGCCCGCGCGGTGGGCGGAGAGCACCAGTCCCTCCAGGCCGCGAGCGCGGTCGTCGGCGGCGACGGGCTCGTCGGGCCAGACGTCGATCGCCGCCAGCAGACGGCCCTGGGCGACTCTCGCGAGGAGCGCCGGGAAGTCGACGACGGGGGCGCGGCTGACGAACACCAGCCGGGCGCCGTCGGGCAGCAGGCCGAGTTCGCGCTCGCCGAGCAGATGACGGTTTTCGGCGGTGGCGGTGGCGAGCACGAAGACGAACCGGCTGTGGGCGAGGGTCTCGTCCAGCGTGGCCGGCACGAGACCCTGTTCGCGCAGGACGGCGTCCGGCAGCCAAGGGTCATGGACCCGGAGGGTGGGACGGAAGGGTGCCAGCAGCGGGTGGAGGGCGCGGCCGAGGTTCCCGAAGCCGATCAGGCCGATGTCCGAGCCCCGCAGCAGTACGGCGTCCGCGTTGCCCTCCCACACATACCGCTCCCGTCCGGCACGGAAGGCACGGTCCTCACGGCTGATGCCGCGCGCCAGGTCGAGGGCGAGCCCGAGCGCGTACTCGGCGACGGCCTGGGCGTACGCGGGCCCGCAGTTCAGGACGTGGATGCCGCGCTCGAAGCAGACGTCATAGTCGACGTACGGATAGAAGTTGCCCTCGACGTTGAGCACGGCCCTCAACTCCTGTGCTCGCGCGAGGCGTTCGGCGGGCAGGTCGGGCTGGCCGACGACGGCGAAGGCGTCGGGCAGGGCCTGGTCGAGGGCTGCTTCGGAGTCGGGTTCCACGACGGTGAAACGGTCGTGGAGCCGGGCCAGCGTGGCCGGGGCGAAGATGCGGTCGGTGGGGTGCGGGGCGGGGCGCAGGATCACGAGCGGCTTGTGCGGGGTGCTCACGGCTCTCCTTTGACACTCTGTGCATCTGACACTCTGTGCATCGTGCGCCGGGATGTGCCGGCGTCGACGCCGGGCAGCGCGGGCTACGTCCGCGAGTGAGCCACCAGGTCCAGGGCCTGCTCCCAGCGAAACCCGTCGTCCGGGCCGCCGAAGGCGGGTTCGCCGAACTGGACGCCCATCCCGCGCAACCGTTTCAGGCTCTCCTGGTACGCGGGGTGGGCCGTCAACGCCTCGCCCACGCACGGGAGTACGGCGATCGGCACACCGAGGCCGTACGCCTCGCACAGGGTGCCGAGGGCCAAGGTGTCGGCGATCCCGGCCGCCCACTTGTTGATGGTGTTGAACGTCGCGGGCGCCACGACGACGGCGTCCGGGTCGGGGAAGGGGCGCGGGTCGCCCGGGGACCGCCAGGCCGAGCGGATCACCCGCCCGGTCTGCGCCTCGACCGCCACGGTGTCGAAGAAGCCCGTCGCGGGCGGCGTCGCGATGACACCGACCTCCCAGTTCCGCTCCTGCGCCAGGGTGATCAACTCGCCGACGTGCTCGGCGACTCCGGCGGCGCAGACGACGACGTAGAGGAAGGGTTTCCGGCCCTGTTCGGTCACCCGGAAACCCTACTCAACACGGCCCATCGAGGCCCATGAAAGAGGAGCCTACTGAAGAGGAAAGGAGTCCCCGCGCTCCGAGTCCGGGCGCGGACCGAGGATCCGGCGCTCCTTCTCCTCGATCGGTACGTCGTTGATGCTCGCCTCGCGCCGGGTCATCAGTCCGTGCTCGTCGAACTCCCAGAGCTCGTTCCCGTACGAGCGCCACCACTGGCCGTCGGCGTCGTGGGACTCGTACTGGAAGCGGACGGCGATGCGGTTGCCGTCGAAGGCCCAGAGGTCCTTGCGCAGGGCGTACTCCCGCTCGCGCCGCCACTTTTCCGTGAGCAGTTCCGCGATCTGGGCGCGGCCGGTCACGAAGGTGTCGCGGTTGCGCCAGACCGAGTCCTCCGAGTAGGCGAGCGCGACCTTCTGGGGGTCGCGGGTGTTCCAGGCGTCCTCGGCCGCCTGGACCTTCTGGGCCGCGGTCTCCCGGGTGAAGGGCGGCAGGGGCGGGCAGTCGGTCATGACGGCTCCCTCTCGACTGCGGTGATCCGATAGGGAGAACGTACGTTCTCCATCGCGACCGCTAACGTAGAGAACGACGGTTCTCCCGTCAAGACATTCAAGACGCCCAAGACATCGAGGAGTGGACTGGTCCATGGACAGCGCGGTCGCCAGGGAGCGGGCACTGGACGCGGCGGAGAGACTGTTCTACGGGCGCGGCATACAGTCCGTCGGCATGGACGACGTGCGCGGCGCGTCGGGGGTCTCGCTCAAGCGGCTGTACCAGCTGTTCCCCGCCAAGGAGCAACTGGTGGTGGCGTACCTGGAGCGGCGTGACGTCCGCTGGCGTCAGCGGCTCGCCGAGTACGTCGACGGCCACGAGGACCCCGGGCGGCGGATCACGGCGGTCTTCGAGTGGCTGGGACAGTGGTTCCGCGAGCCGGATTTCCGCGGTTGCGCCTGGATCAACTCGTACGGCGAACTCGGCGCCACGTCCGAACCGATCGCCGCCCAGGTCCGCGCCCACAAGCAGGCCTTCAAGGACTACCTGACCGGCCTCGTGAGCGAGGCCGGGCTGCCGACACCCCTGGCCGACCAGCTTTATCTGCTGGCCGAGGGCGCCATGGTCACCGCGGCCATCGAGCAGGGCGCGGAGCCCGCCGAACAGGCCGGGCGCGCGGCCGAGTCGCTCATCGGGGCGTATCGCGCGGCTGTCGCGTCCTGACTTCGCTCATGGTGCCGTCGAGGCTCGGTTGATCACGACCGTCATTGACTGCGCCCTCGTCACGTTGCAGACTGTTCCAATATTCAACGAAGAATCGTTCACCAGGCGGACAAGCGACTGGCCTCGGGCGTGTCGCACTGTCTCGCACGACGGGAAGAGCCGCGCATGACCCTCCATCGTGACCTGCTGATCGGCGGCAAGGACCTGCCCGCCGCCTCCGGCCGCACCGCTGAGGACGTGAATCCGTACAGCTCGGAGGTGTACGCCACGGTCGCGGCGGCGGGTGTCGAAGACGTCACGCGGGCCGTGGACGCCGCGGATGCCGCGTTCGCCGGCTGGGCGGCGACCAGCCCGGTCGCCCGGCGCAAGATCCTCCTCGCCGCGGCCGACCTCCTGGAGGCCCGCACCGAAGACGCCGTACGGACGATGGCGGGCGAGGTCGGCGGGACCCGGCCGTGGGCGATGTTCAACGTCGGTCTCGCCGCGAACATGCTCCGCGAGGCCGCCGCCGCGGTGACCGCCCCGCGCGGCGAGGTGCTGAGCGCCCAGGAGGCGGGCGCGCTCGGGCTCGCGGTGCGGGAGCCGGTCGGCGTCGTGGCGGCGTTCTCGCCGTGGAACGCCCCGGTCATCCTCGGCGTCCGTGCCGTCGCCGCCCCGCTCGCCGCGGGCAACACCGTGGTGATGAAGCCGAGCGAGGACGCGCCGTTCGCCTGCGGTCTGTTCGTCGCGGACGTACTGCGTGACGCGGGCCTGCCCGACGGCGTGCTCAACGTGATCACCAACGCCCCTGAGGACGCGCCCGCCGTCGCCGAGGCGCTGATCGCCGACACGCGCGTGCGGGCCGTCAACTTCACGGGCTCCACCGAGGTCGGCCGCATCATCGGCGTCCACGCGGCGCGTCACCTCAAGCCCGCGCTCCTCGAACTCGGCGGCAAGAACTCCGTGATCGTGCTGGCGGACGCCGACGTCGACTACGCGGTCGACGCCGCCGTCTTCTCCGTGTTCATGAACTCCGGCCAGATCTGCATGTCGGCAGACCGGCTCCTCGTCCACGAGAGCCTCGCCGAGGAGTTCACGGCCAAGTTCGTCGCGAAGACCGAGTCGCTCGCGGCCGGCAATCCGGCCGACGATCACACGGTGGTCGGCCCGCTCGTCACCCCGGACGCCGCCCGCCGGGTCGCGGCGCTGGTCGAGGACGCCGTCGCCAAGGGCGCCACCGTGCTGACCGGCGGTACGGCTCCCGAGGGTGCCGTACACCCGGCGACCGTGCTCACCGACCTGCCCGAGAGCGCCGAGCTGTACCACGGCGAGGCCTTCGGGCCGGTCGCCGTGATCAGCACGTTCAGCACGGACGACGAGGCCGTCGACTTCGCCAACTCCACCGAGCACGGGCTGACTTGCGGCATCATCACCGAGAACGGCACGCACGGGCTGACGGTCGCCCGTCGGATCCGTACCGGCATCGTCCACGTCAACGACCAGTCCGTCGCGGACGAACCGAACGCCCCCTTCGGCGGGTTCAAGGGCAGCGGATACGGCCGGTTCGGCGGGCGCTGGGGCATCGAGGCGTTCAGCAACACCCGCTGGGTGACGCTGGCGACGCAGCACGCGCACTACCCGTTCTGAGGGGTTCCGGGCGGCACAACCGGCGTACGCCGTTACGGCGTACGCCGCTGCCGCCCCGGGCGCCGTATATGAGTTGCTCCGGCCGTGGCATGGCCCCAGCATCGTGGCCATGACCACCTACGAAGCCCTTCTGCCGCTGATGTCCGCCACCGCTCGTCCGGTGCGGTTCCAGCAGCAGTCCGGCCGACTCTGGAGGCCCACGCTTCCGCGGTCGTGACCGCCGCGCTCGTCGCGGGGCTTCTCGCGGGTCTTGGCATCGCCATGCCCGTCGGAGCGGTCGCGACCTACCTCGTCTCACTCACCGCCCGTACGTCCCTGCGGATCGGCATATGCGCCGCGCTCGGCGTGGCCACGGCCGACGGGCTCTATGCCCTGGTGGCCACGCTCAGCGGCTCCGCGCTCGCCGCCGCGCTGCAACCGGTGCTGGTGCCGCTGCGCTGGGCCTCGGGCCTGGTGCTGGTCGCACTGGCGGTACGCGGCGGCCTCACCGCGCTCCGCCAGTACCGGAACCGGCACCTCGCCACCCGCTCCGGCCGGACTCCGATGAACCCCGGCCGCGCGTATCTGGCACTGCTGGGGATCACGATGCTCAATCCCACCACGGTGATCTACTTCGCGGCGCTGGTCCTCGGCAGCGGTACGGCCGCCGCCGCGGATCCTCTGGAGCAGGGCGTCTTCGTCGTCGCCGCCTTCGCCGCGTCGGCCGGCTGGCAGCTGCTGCTCGCGGGTGGGGGTGCGTTGCTGGGCCGGGCACTGACGGGCCGCCTGGGGCGGCTCGTGACGGCGCTCGTGTCCGGCGTGGTGATCCTGGCGCTGGCCGTACGCATGCTGGTCGTGCCGTCGTGACACCTGTACGCCGGCCTCCCTCGACGACCTGCCCGACGGCCGGCTGGAGAATGTTCTCCGCCGGCTCGTCACACTTCCGCGTCGCGTTCCGTCAGTGCGGTGACAGACACTTTCGGAACTCCTGAGGAGCAGTCATGCAGGCACGGATGAAGAACCCCGCAATGATCCTTCCCGACGCGATGCAGGCCGTCCAGGGGCTGTTCAAGGCCGTCCACAAGGGCGGTGTCCCCCAGCAGACCATGGAACTCGTGCATCTGCGGGCCAGCCAGATCAACGGGTGCAGCACCTGCGTCTACGGGGGCAACCACAGCGCCCGGAAGGCGGGGGTGACCGACGAGCGCCTGTGGACGGTGGCGGCCTGGCGCGAGGCCCCGTACTTCTCGGACGCCGAACGGGCCGCCCTCGCCCTGGCCGAGGCGATGACCCGCCTCGGCGACCGCTCCGGCGAGGCCGTGCCGGACGAGCTGTGGGACGAGGTCGCCGACCACTACGACGAGCAGCAGGTCGCCGCGCTCGTCCTGTGGATCGCCACGACCAACTTCTTCAACCGGATCAACGCCACGATCAAGGAGCCTGCGGGCGCCACCTGGGCCTAGGCCCGGTTCGAGAGGCGCCTGGGCTGGAAGGCCCGGGCGACGGCGAGGCTGTCCTCGTACACGTGATGCCGTACGACCAGGCCGTTCGCGACCGTGAGGTGCAGGGCGAACCGGGCGCGGTAGGCGCGTCCGGTGGACTTCGCGGTCTGCCGGATCTCGCCGAATACGACCGCCTCGTCGCCGTCGACGAGGACGCGCTCGACCTCGGTGTCCGCCTGCCCGGTGACGTGGTGCTCGGCCAGCTCCCGGAAGTGGGCGGCGGCATCGGCGCCGCCGCTGAACCGCTGCCGGATCCACGGCGTGTCGGCACGCCCGTGCTCGTCCTGCGGCCAGCTCAGCTTCCAGTCGACCCGGTCCGCGTACATTTCGGCGATCCGCTCGGGGTCGCCCTCGGCGAAGCGGCGCAGCAGTTCCTCGACGACGGTGCGGGGTGTGGCGGTCGTCGTCGTGGTCATGGTCGTGGTCGTGGTCGTGGTCTTCGTACTGGTCATGGTGGTCATGGCGGCTCCCGGTCTCGGCCCCGTGCCGTTCGGCCGGGGGGGTTCCCACCCTGCCGATCTTCCCGACGGTCGACAATTACCTGCCGGGTAAGGCCAGTTCACGACCTCAGCCGGTCCTGCAGAGGGCTGGCTGAGACCGGGCGGGGCTGGGTTGGGCTCTGCGGGGTAGCGGGTTATGTGTTGAATCTTGGATGGGCGGATGTACCTCGGGGAGACCCGGGGTGCCGGCACCCCGCTGAGTGACCGACCCGACAAGCACACGACGATGGGAACGATGGCATGCCTCTTGAGGGCGAGTACGAGCCCAGCCCTGCGAAGTGGGTACGTGATCAGGTGGAGTTGATCGAGAGCTCCGGCGGAACCAAGGGGATGACGCATCAGGACACGGGACTGCCCGTGATCCTGCTGACCACCCGAGGTGCCAAGAGCGGCAAGCTACGCAAGACCCCGCTCATGCGTGTGGAGCACGAGGGCACTTACGCCGTCGTTGCCTCGCTGGGCGGCGCACCCAAGCACCCGGTCTGGTATTACAACGTCAAGGCCAACCCCGAGGTCGAACTCCAGGACGGCACGGCGCGCAAGGACATGACGGCACGCGAAGTGACCGGCGAGGAAAAGGCGTTGTGGTGGGAGCGCGCCGTAGCGGCATACCCGCCGTACGCCGACTACCAGAAGAAGACCAGCCGAGAAATCCCGGTCTTCGTCCTGGAACCGACCGACGCCCCCTGATCCGGCGACCTCCGCCCACCGAGCCAGACGAGACGGTCACCGGAAACCGTGCCGCCCGTGACGCCGCGGGGCTCCCGTGCACGGCAACGGTCCTCGGCAGACCGGAGAGGCCCGACAGTCCGCCTGCGCCGCGGGGCGAGCCGGCCCCGGCCGACAGATCGGCACGGCAGCGCTCCGCGGGAAGTGCAGTACGAAAGGTGCGGGCCGTCCGTGGCTGGTCGCGCAGTTCCCCGCGCCCCTTACGGGGCGCGGTATCGCACCGGGCTTGACCAAGGCCGCTTAGCAGGCCCCGCGGGTCCGGCCGGGCTGGCACGGGAAAGCCGTTCCGGAAGGTTGACACGGTGGACACGGTCAGCCGATCCGGCAGACCAGTACCGGATGGAGAAGCGGCACGGACAGCCCGTACGGCAGCTCCGGCAGGAGCGGGACGGTGCAGTTCAAGCCGTTCGGTGGATCCGGTAGGAATGAACCGTCGTGCGCCGGGCACACGAGTCTCAGGCCCCGCCGCGCTCCCCCGTCGCGGCGGGGTCGCCCGCTGTCCGGCCCGGGAGGCAGACCCGCAGGTCAGCCGCCGCGCGGCTCGCGTCGGCCGGCCCGCTTCGCGGTCGCCGCGTCCGTTACGTCGAGAAAGATCTGCTCGGCTTCCGGGATCGCGTGGGACACGGAGCGCTTGATGCGTTCGGCGACCAGTTCGACCTCTTCGCTGTCCAGGCCGGGGGTGAGGTCGACGCGGGCGGCCACCAGGGTCGAGTCCAGGCCGAGCTTCATGGTCAGCAGGGACTCCACGGAGTCGATCTCCGGCTGCGCCTCCAGCATCGCGCGGATACGGCGGCTGTGCTCGGGGTCGGTGGCACGGCCGATCAGCTGGTCGCGTGCGTCACGGCCCAGCCGGTACGCCACGTACACGAGCAGCGCCCCGATGGCGAGCGAGGCCAGTGCCTCCCAGACGACCTGTCCGGTGGTCATGTGGAGCGCCATCCCGGCGATCGCGAGGGTCACGCCGAGCACGGCGGTGCCGTCCTCGGCGACGACCGTCCGCAGGGCCGGGTCACGGGCTCGGGAGGCGCCACCCTGTGTGCGCACCTGGTGCAGGGCGCGCAGCAGGGAGATCCCCTCGGAGACCAGGGCGACCCCGAGTACCACGAGCCCCGCCACATAGCCTTCGTACGACTCCGAAGCCCCTCTGCGCAGGGCCTCGAAGCCCTGGAAGAAGGAGAAGCAGCCGCCCATCACGAAGATGCCGACGGCTGCCAGGAGCGACCAGAAGAAGCGTTCCTTGCCGTAGCCGAAGGGGTGCCGGCTGTCGGCGGGACGGCGGCTGCGGCGCAGGGCGGCCAGGAGGAAGACCTCGTTCATGCTGTCGGCCACGGAGTGCGCCGCCTCCGAGAGCAGCGCGGGCGAGCCCGCGACCAGGCCGCCGACCGTCTTGGCCACGGCGATCACGACGTTCGCGGTCAGCGCCACCAGCACGGTGACACGGGTCCTGCGGTCCTCGCGGAGCGAGCTGGGGTTCCCCGCGGCCGGAGGCTGGGCAAGGGTCGGCGGCTTACCGTTCACCTGGGCCGACTGCCCCGGTCGGGCGCCCTCACACGGAGGTGAGTGCGGATTTCCGGGGAACTCCTCTCACCAGGGCACACCTCAGGAAGGAGTCAGGCGCTATGAACGCCACCGCCGGCAACGATGCGTACGGGAGGAAGTCGTTCAAGCGGTCCAAGAGCCACTTCGCGGACCGCATCACGACGGACGGCCGGGACGGCTGGCCGGTCGAGGCCGGCCGCTACCGGCTGGTCGTCAGCCGGGCCTGCCCCTGGGCGAGCCGCGCGGTGATCTCGCGGCGGCTGCTGGGGCTCGAGGACGCCCTGTCGCTGGCCATCGCCGATCCCATCCAGGACGACCGCAGCTGGCGCTTCACGCTGGATCCGGACGGCCGCGATCCGGTACTCGGCATCCGGTTCCTCAGCGAGGCGTACGACGCGCGCGAGACGGACTATCCGGGCGGCGTCAGTGTGCCCGCGATCGTGGACGTCCCCAGCGGCCGACTGGTCACCAACGACTTCCAGCAGATCACCCTGGACCTGGCCACCGAGTGGACGGCCCTGCACCGGGACGGGGCACCCGACCTCTACCCCGCCCGGCTGCGCGACGAGATCGACGAGGTCATGAGGGAGGTGTACGAGGACGTCAACAACGGGGTGTACCGGGCCGGGTTCGCCACCGACCAGGAGGAGTACGCGGAGGCCTGTCGGCGGCTCTTCCGGCGGCTGGAGTTCCTGTCGCAGCGGCTCAGCCGCCGGCGCTACCTGGTCGGCGACACGATCACGGAGGCGGACATCCGACTGTTCACCACGCTGGTCCGCTTCGACGCCGTCTACCACGGCCACTTCAAGTGCAACCGCTGGAAGTTGACGGAGGATCAGGTGCTGTGGGCGTACGTCCGCGACCTCTACCAGACACCCGGCTTCGGGGACACCGTCGACTTCGACCACATCAAGCGGCACTACTACCAGGTCCACACGGGCATCAACCCGACCGGCATCGTGCCGCTCGGACCCGATCTGTCCGGCTGGCTGACGCCTCACAGCCGTGAGGAGCTCGGCGGCCGACCGTTCGGCGACGGGAGTCCGCCGGGGCCCGTGCCGGAGAACGAGCGGGTCCCGGCAGCCGGCCGGCCCCACACATGAGGCCCCACACATGAGCCCCTCACATAAGCCCTGCTAAGCCCTGATATGCCCTGCGCATAAGGAGACAGCGATGCCGAAGAAGAAAAAGATGAAGCTGCCCCTCGCCTACAAGCCCCTCGGGTTCGTGCTCGGCTGGACGAGCGGGGCGCTCGCCGGGCTGGCCTTCCAGAAGACATGGAAGGTGATACGGCATGAGGAGGACGCGCCCGACGCACTGGACAAGGACCGGAGTTGGGGCGAGATCCTGCTGGCCGCGGCCGTCCAGGGCGCCATCTTCGCCGTCGTCCGCAGTGCCGTGGACCGTTCGGGGGCCGCGTTCGTCGAGCGCAAGACCGGAGTGTGGCCGTCCGGCGACAAGGAGGGCCGCGACTGAACTCCCTTACCGTCCCGTAAGGTTGGCTTCCGGATCGGCGGCCGGAAGGCAGGGGAACAAACTGTGAAGAACCAGCCAGAAGTGGGCGACACCGTCGAGGACTTCACGCTGCCCGACGAGACCGGCGCCTCCCGGAAGCTGTCGGATCTCTTGGCCGAGGGTCCCGTCGTCCTCTTCTTCTATCCGGCCGCCCTCACACCCGGCTGCACCGCCGAGGCGTGCCACTTCCGTGATCTGGCCGCCGAGTTCGCCGCCGCCGGGGCGCGGCCGGTGGGGATCAGTGGTGATCCGGTCGACCGGCAGCAGGAGTTCGCGGGGAAGCACACCCTCGGGTTTCCGCTGCTGTCCGACCCGGAGGGCGTGATCCGTGAGCGGTTCGGTGTGAAGCGCGGCTTCTCGATGGCCCCCACGAAGCGGGTCACCTTCGTCATCTCCGAGGACCGGAAGGTACTCGAGGTGGTGCGCAGCGAGTTCAAGATGAGCGCGCACGCCGACCGCGCCCTGGCGGCACTGCGCTCGGCCTGACCCGGCTGCGCTCGGCCTGACCCGGCTGCTCTGAGCCCGACTTGGGTGCGCTCAGCCCGACGTGGGTGTACTCAGCCCGACTTGGGCGCCGTGGCACGGGTACGGCGCAGGGTGAAGGAGTGGCCGGCCGGATCGGCGTATCCCCGCTCCTCGAACGGGCCGGACGCCTCCTTGGTGTCCAGCGGCCGCCCGCCGAGTGCCACGACCCTGCGCTCCGCCTCGTCGAGATCGTCCACATGGAAGTCCAGGTGGACCTGCAGGGAGTTCTCGGGGCGCGGCCAGCTCGGCGGAGTGGCCGTCATGTCCCGGCGGAACGCCATGCGGGTCCCCTCGGCGCCCCTGATCTCCACGCGGTTCGCGGTCGCGTCCGTCTGCTCGGCCTCCAGCAGTTCCTTGTAGAACAAGGCGAGTTTCTCGGGTTCGGCACAGTCCAGTACCACGACGCCTGCCACCACCAGTGCCATGTCTCCTCCGTACGGGGCCCGAACGCGGCGGCGTTCCCGCCCGCCGCCCCGTCGTCTCCGGGTACCCCGCGCCCCGGAATCAGTCGTCCACGAGCCACCGACCGTCCCGCATGAGATCCCGGCCGACGAGCTCGTCCTCCTCACGCCAGGCCTGCACGCGCTGCGGGTGGATGCGAAAGTAGAGGTAGGCGGTGGTGAGTCGGCGCGGATCGAACCCCGTCTTGGTGGCGAAGGCGTCGCCCACTCCCTCGGGCAGCTCGTCGGGGGTCAGGGTTTCCACCGTGCCGTCGACGAGGATCACGTCACGGGTCTCGCCGATACCCAGGCGGGCCTTGCCGGTCGCCCGCAGATTGCGTCCGGTGGGGCTCGCGGCCGGGGTGGCGAGAAGCAGGGATGTGCCGTCCCAGAGGAAGGAGAGCGGTACCAGATACGGCGTTCCGTCCCCGGCCGTGGACACCCAGGTGTCGACGTCGTTCTCCAGCCGGTTCAGGGTGTCCTGTTTGCGCTGCTTCGGGGTGCGGGCGGGCGCGGTCATCGCGGCAAGGCCTCCTACGTGCGAATTTCGCCAAGGTCGTCTGAAGAGTAACGAAGGTCACGAAGAAGTCACGATGGTCACGGCATAGATCATTTACGATCAGGGCAGTCTCGAAGCGTAATCGAGTCAACTTTCGCCTCGGGAAACGCAGTTCGAGCCCTGGCGGGCGTCATGTCCGACGCTCGCTCGCAGGGTGGGGGGCCCTGTGAATCGTCTCCAAGAGAGGATGCGAATGCCGCAGGACGTCAGATTCGACCTCCCCTTCACCACCCCCATCAGCGAGCATCTCGAGTACGCCCGGGCGCGTCATCTGCGCTGGGTCTGGGACCGGCGACTGGTCCGCAGCAAGGAAGGTTTCGAGGAGTACCGGTCCTGGGACCTGCCCCAGGCCGCCGCCCGTACGTATCCGCACGCTTCGGCCGAGGACATGGTCGTCCTCATGAACTGGTTCTCGCTGGCCTTCCTGTTCGACGACCAGTTCGACGCCGCCAGGCCGGACCGCGCCGACCGCATAGCGGAGGTCGCGCGCGAGCTCATCGTCACACCGCTGCGCCCCGCGGGCAGCACGCCCCGGGTGGACTGCCCGATCACGGTGGCCTGGGCGGAGGTCTGGGCGCACCTTTCGGAAGGCATGTCGCTGACGTGGCGTACGCGGTTCGCGGCCTCCTGGGGCCGGTTCCTCGTGGCGCACACCGAGGAGGTCGACCTGGCGGCCCGGGGCCTGGAGGGCACGCTCGGCCTTGAGGAGTACGCCGAGTTCCGTCGCCGTACGGTCGGCATTCACCACAGCATCGACGCCGGTGAGCGCAGCCGCGGCTTCGAGGTTCCGGCGCAGGTGCAGGCCCATCCGCTGATGATCAGGATGCGGGATCTGGCCGCGGACACCATCGGGTTCATGAACGACATCCATTCCTTCGAGCGCGAGAAACGCAGAGGGGACGGACACAACCTGATAGCCGTCCTGCACCGGGAGCGCCGGTGCTCGTGGCAGGAGGCGGCCGACGAGGCGTTCCGGATGACCACGGACTGTCTCGACCGGTATCTCGAACTGGAGGCCCAGGTACCGAAGATGTGCGACGAACTGGACCTGGCAGAGGAAGAGCGCGGTCAGGTGCGGATGGGCGTCGAGGCCATCCAGCACTGGATCAACGGCAACTACGAGTGGGCGCTGACCTCGGGCCGGTACGCCGCCGACAAGGAAAGCCCGGCGGCCGCCGCCGAGTTGGCGGGCCGTGGATCGCTGGACGACCTGCTTGCGGTCTGACGCAGAGCACTTAGCAGAGCAATTAGTAGAGCACTTACAGGTAGGTACAAAACCATTCGGCCGGCCACCCCCATGGGTGACCGGCCGAAGCAACTCCTGAGCCGCCGTGCGGACTTCTACGCGGCGAACTCCACCGGCAGCCGGTCCAGTCGCGCCTCCCATGTGGACGCCGTCGAGGTGAGTTCCTCCGGTGCCACCGCGAGGCGCAGGCCCGGCAGGCGGTGCAGCAGGACGTCGACGGCCGTCTCGATGATGGCCTGGCCGATGTTCTGCCCCGGGCACTCGTGCGGGCCGCCGCTGAACGCGAGATGCGACTGGTTGCCGTGCACGGAGACGCCGACGTCGGGCCGGATCTCCGGGTCGACGTTGCCCGCGGTCAGGCCGAGGACCAGCAGGTCGCCCTCCTGGATGCGGTGTCCGCCCAGTTCGAGGTCGGCGGTGGCGAACCGGCCCGGCAGGACGGCCAGCGGCGGGGTGTTCCACATCACCTCCTCGACGACCGCGGAGATGTTCAGCTGCCCGCTGACCAGGCCGGCGAGCCGCGTGGTGTCGGTGAGGATCAGTTGCAGCACCCTGGCGAGGAGGTTGCTGGTGGTGGTGTGCGCGGCGATCAGCACCAGGCGCAGATGCTGGAGGATCTCGTCGTCGTCGAGGCCGGCGTGGTGTTCGAGCAGCCCGGTGGTGAAGTCGGAGCCCGGCTCCAGGCGCTTGCGCTCGGCGAGTTCGCCGAGGATCCGCAGGATGCGGTCGTTGTGGACGAGGGCTTCCGCACCGCCCTTGATCACCTGGGCGCAGGACTCGGCGAGCGTACGCCCCTCGCCCTGCGGGAGACCGAACAGCCGGGTCAGCACGAGCATCGGCAGATGCTCGGCGTACTCGGCCACGAGATCGGCGCTGCCCTCGTTCGCGAAGGCGTCGATCTGCTGGTTCGCGAAGTGCGTGACATGGCGACGGATGCCGCGGCTCGCCACGGCCTGAAGGTTGTCGGTGACGGCGCCGCGCAGCCTGCGGTGCGGTTCGCCGTCCTGGGACACGCAGTCGGGGCGCCAGCCCACCATCTGGAGCAGCGGTGAGGCCGTGTCGACGCGGCCCTCGGTCCAGTCCCGCCAGATCCGCGAATCGCGGGTGAACTGGCGGGGGTTGTCGAGCACCCGCCGGTTCTCCCGGTAGCCGAGGACCAGCCACGCGGGTACGTCGCCTTCGAGCAGTACCGGCGCGACGGGTCCGTGCTCCTTGCGCAGCCGGGCGTAGATGCCGTGCGGGTCGACCGCCGCCTCGGGCCCGTAGAGGCGGGTGACGTCGGCTGCTCCGCCGTGTGCGACGGGGCAGCCCTTGGGAGCGTCGGGTTGGTCGGTCATCGGGACTCCAGGGCGACGGCGGAGCGTTCCTTGAGGTGCCGTATCAGGGCGATGAGCACGTCACGGCTGGATGTCCGGTCGCGGGCGTCGCAGGCCACGATCGGGGTGTGCGGGGAGATGTCCAGGGCGTCCCTGATCTCTTCGATCGGGTGGTCCTTGGAGTCGGGGAAGACGTTCAGGGCGATGACGAAGGGGACGTTCTGCCGCTCCATCTCCTCGATGGCCCGGAAACTGGAGGCCAGCCGCCGTGTGTCGACCAGGACCACGGCGCCGAGCGCACCCTTGAACAAGCCGTTCCACAGGAACCAGAACCGTTCCTGGCCCGGCGTCCCGAACAGGTACAGCACCAGCCGGTCGTTGATGCCGATCTTCCCGAAGTCGAGGCTGACGGTGGTCTCCTGCTTGTCCGCCACCCCGATGAGGTTGTCGACGTCGACGCTGGCCTGGGTCAGCGTCTCCTCGGTGGTGAGCGGCTTGATGTCGCTGACCGAGCGGACCATGGTGGTCTTTCCGGTGCCGAATCCGCCGGCGATCATCACCTTCACCGAGCGGGCGCCGGCCGGCATGGTGCCGCCGGCCGGCTGCCGGTCGGGATGGTCAAAGCCTTTCAAGTCCACTGAGTACCTCCTCAAGGAGCGCGAGGTCGGGCCCGCGACCGGCGCCGGACGCCGGGATGGGATCACGGGCTTCGATACGGCCTGCGTCCAGCAGATCGGCCAGGAGCACCGCGAGAATGTTGAACGGCAATCCGAGGTGGGCGCCGAGTTCGGCCACCGACAACGGATCGCGGCAGCGCCGGAGGATCTCCTCGTGCTCGTGCTGCATGCCGGGGACGGCGGCGGCGCGGGAGATGATGAGGGTCGCCACGTCAAGGCTCGACGCCGAACCGCCCGGTCCGCTGCGGCCGCCCGTGAGGACGTAGTAGCGCTCCAGACCGGACGGGTTCAGGGGTCGGCTGGGACCACTCATCCAGAGTGCTCCTCCAGGCGCGGAGTGGTGCCGAGGAGCTCACCCATCCTGCGGGCCAGATCCCTCATCTGATGGCCGAGCAGGCCCTGGTCGAGGCCTTCCCTGGCGAGGACTCCGAGGTATGTCTCCAGGCCGGCCCGCACCACGAAGAGGTGGCCGCCGTCGACCTCGATCATCGCCAGGCGCAGCTGCCCCGCGTACTTGGGGAACTGCTCGGCCACGGGCTGGGCCAGCGCCTGCAGTCCCGCGACCACGGCGGCGAAACGGTCCACGTCGTCGGGGTCGTCGGCACCGTACGAGGTGATGGCCTTGCCGTCGCTGGAGGCGACGAGGGCGAAGCGGATCTCCTTGATGCTCTCGACCAGATCGCGCAGCGCCCAGCTCACGTCGGTTCCCTGTTGCGTCATGTGGACTAGTCGCTCTCTTCAGTGCGGTGCTCGGTGGACTCGCGTCCGGTGTCGGACTCACGTCCCGCGGTGGACCCGAGTCCGTCGGAGGGCTCGCGCCCGGCCGTGGCGAAGGCGGCCAGACCGGAGAAGGACGCGTCCGGCGGCACGGCGTGCGAGGCCGTGTCCGTGGACGTCATGGCCTCGTCGTCGCGTACGACCGGCTTCGGCCGTCCTCCCGGCTGCGTTCCCGACTCCGCGCGCCTGCGGCGCCTGGGCAGACCGCCCGGTGTCGTGTCCCCGGCCTCCCCCGCACCCCCGGTCTCGCCGGCTTCTTCGGCCGGAGCGTGAGCGGGCTCGGCCGGAGCTGCCGCGGTGCTCTCCGCCACGGCCGCGGCGGAGACCTCGGCGGCCGGAGCGGGAGCCGTGACCGTTGCGGGCAGTGCGGTGAAGTACTTGTGCGGTACGACCACGACCACCGAGGTGCCGAGCCAGGGCGAGTCCGCGAAGGTGACCCTGATGCCGTAGCGGCGGGCCAGGGCCCCCACCACGCGCAGACCGAGGTGGGCGTCCTCGGACACACCGCCGAGACCGGGGCCTGCGGCCGTGCCGTCGAGGGCCTGGAGGGCCTCCCGCTTCTTCTCCTCGTTCAGTCCCTTGCCCGAGTCCTGGATCTCGATACCGACACCGTTCGGCACCTCCTTGCCGGAGACGACCACGGGCTCGGTGGGCGGCGAGTAGCGCGCCGCGTTGTCCAGGAGGTGGGCGAAGATCAGCGTGAGGTGGTCCACCAGGCCGCCGTCGACGCCGAGTTCGGGCAGACGGCGGACCTGGACACGGTCGAAGTCCCTGATCCGGCCGATGCCGCCGCGGACCACGCTGAGCAGGCGCTGCGGCTCCTGCCACTGCCGGCCGGGCCGGTCCGAGCCGCCGAGTACGCCGATGCTCGCGGCCAGACAGTCGGCGGGGCCGATCTCCTGGTCCAGTTCCATCAGGCCCTGGGCCACGGCGGGCAGCCTGCCGTGCTCGCCCTGCATCTCGTGCAGCCGGCCGCGCAGCTTGCTGGTGAGTACGTGGATACGGCTGCCGACGCTGATGACGGCGCGCTCGGCCGAGGTGGAGCGGTTGAACTCCTCCTCCACGCCGATCAGCGCGGTCCGCAGGATCTTGCGCAGCTGGGCCCGTAGATCGGGGCTGACCTCCGCGCACTGGTTGACCGTGGGCAGGACGTCGTCGATGGCCTCACCGGCCCGCAGCCGCTTCAGCGCGTCGGGCAGCTGCTCTTCGGCGAGCAGGGCGACCGCGGCCTCCTGGCGGTCCAGCTGCTCCTGCCAGGCCTGGGCCTGCTCGACGATCCGCGCCTCGTACGCCTGGGCCTGCTCGGCCAGCTGCGCGTCATGGGCCGAGCGCTCGGCGGCGTACTTCCGCTCGAGGCCGGCCACATGCTGCTGCCACTGCTGCGAGTGCTCGGCCTGCGACGTCCTGAACTCGCCCGCGCTACTGCGCAGCTGACGCTGGGAGCGAACGAGTAAACGTACACAGAAGGCACTTGCCGTCGTCGCCACGACGCCGACGACGATCGCGGGTATTCGGGTCTGATCGGATCCCGCGGCCGCGGTGACGACGGTTCCGGCGCCCAGAGTCAGGGGCAGCAGCCACCAGCTGTACCAGGAGACCGGAGCCCGCGCCGCCGGTGGCGGAGTGGCAAGTTCCATCTGCATCCTTCGAAGCAACATGGTCGAACAGGGGGGAGAAGCTCGGGGACGCACTCGTCGCACGGCGGTCGACCGCGCGGCGGGCATGCGTGGGCGGCGAGCGACAACTGAGTGCTAGGGCGTCAACTCGCCGCGCCACAAGGAACCTTATCGGGTTTGATCTCCTCGGAATCAACCTCCCGGCCCACATCCCCACGGCTTTCACCGCGCTCCGACCTGCGCCGTTGGAGTCGACAAATAACTTTTACCGGCGTTCGGAGGCCGTGCCGCCGAGGCCCGGAGCGGGGGCCAGGGAGAGGACGCCGACCTTGCCGAGGTGCTCGTTGTTCTGGACCAGGCGGGCGGCCTCCGCCGTGGCGGTGAGGGGGTAGGTCGCGGTGAGCGCCGGGGCGAGGTGGCCGAGGTCGAGGAGGCGGCCGACGGCGGCCTGTTCCTGGAGGTTGGAGCCGTGGCTGCCGATGATGCGCTTGAGCCGCATCCAGAGGTAGCGGTTGTCGAACTCGTGCTGGTAGCCGGTGCTGGAGCCGCAGGTCACGACCGTGCCACCGCGGCGGACGACGTAGACGGAGACACCGAAGGTGGCCCGGCCGACGTGCTCGAAGACGATATGCGGGTCCTCGCCGGTCGCGGCCCGGATCAGCTTGCCGAGCCGCTTGCCGACCACGGCGGGATCCGCGGGCGCCTCGCTGCCGCTGAGGCCGATCTCCTCCCGGTTGATCACGTGGTGGCATCCCAGACGGCGGGCGTACTCCGCCTTCCGCTCGCTGCTGACGACGCCGACGGCGATCCCGCCGCCGTTGCGGACGAGCTGGACCGCGTACGCGCCGAGACCGCCCGCCGCTCCCCAGATCAGGACGACGTCGCCCTGTGTCATCCGGGCACCCCGGTCGCTGACGAGCATGCGGTAGGCCGTGCCCGCGCACAACGGGTTCGACGCCGCCTCCTCCCAGGTCAGGTGGGCCGGCTTGGGCAGGAGTTGGCTGGTGCGGGCGACGGTGTAGTGGGCCAGCCCTCCGTAGTTGGTCTCGAAGCCCCACGCGAGCATGCCCGTGCCCAGCATGCCGTCGGCGTGGGTCGCCGGGTCCTCCTCGTCGACGTACACCGGACTGACCACGACCCGGTCGCCGACCCGCCACCGGCGGACGCCCGATCCGGTGCGCACGACGACCCCGGACGCGTCGGATCCGATGACGTGGAAGGGCCGGTCGTGCCGGGCCGCCCACCGGTCCTGGCGGCCGAAGTGCTTGAGGAACGTGAAGGTCGGAATGGGTTCGAACATCGCCGACCACACCGTGTTGTAGTTGATGCCGCTCGCCATGACGGCCACCAGCACCTCGTTCGGGGCGAGTTCGGGCATCGGTACGGAGCCGATGTGGATGGACTTGCGGACGTCCTTGTCGTCGGCTTCGGTGAATCCGGTGAAACTGTCCACGTCCTCCGCCCGCAGATGGGCGGCGGTGAAGTGACCGGGCAGGGGAAGCTGCTCCAGTTCGGCCGGGGCGGCTCCCGCCACCACGGCCTCGGCCAGGGCGTCCATGGCTGCCTCCTTGAGGGGGGACTTGAAGGACCTTGAGGACCTTGAGGGGCTTGCGGGACTTGCGGGACTTGAGAGGTCAGCGCGTCAACTCAGACCGAGGCCCGCTGCGAGCGTCGGCCACGAGGCCTTGAACTCCTGCCGCCAGTTCGGCCAGTCGTGCACTCCCCCGTTGTAGAAGTGCACCTGGGCCGGAATGTCCAGGGCCTCCAACTGCCGTGCGAATCGGCGCGCTTGCGACCACAGCACGCCTTCGAGCACCGCGCCTTCGAGGTTGCCGAAGTCACTGGAGGGCAGGCCGCTGCCCTGGGAGACGTACAACTCGGTGCCCTTGAGGTGGCGCGCCTGGGCGTAGGGGTTGTGCCGGGTCCAGTTGTCCCGCTGGAACAGCGGGCTGCCCCACAGCGTCAGCGGCAGCAACTGCTCCCGGGCGACGATCGCGTTGAGGACGGTGGGCATGCCGAGGGCGGTGGTGTCGAGGATCCCGCTGTACGAGGCCGCCGCCCCGAAGGTTCCTGGGTGCCGTGCGGCGAAGGCGAGGGCCCCATAGCCACCGGTGGAGACGCCCGCGACGGCACGCTTCGTGCCCGCCCTGAACTTCTGCGCCAACAGCCCCATCAGCTCGTCCACTTGGAACGTCTCGTAGTCCGGCGCGTCGGCACTTCCGTAGTTCCACCAGTCGGTCGGGATGCCGGTGGGGCCCGAGGCCGGCATCACGGTGAGGACGTCCTTGTCCGCCAGGAAGTCGGCGACGTCCGTCTCCCGGGTCCAGGACGTGTAGTCGTCGTGGGCGCCCTGGAGGAGGTAGAGGACGGGCCAGGTGCGGTCGGGGTTCGCGGCATAACCGGTCGGCAGGATCACGCGTACGGGCAGGGCGGCGCCGACCGCCGGGGAGTCGATCGTGAGGTCGACGGTGCGGGCGTCCAGCCACTTCTCCCCCACGATGGTGGCCCCGCGCTCGGCTCGCACGGTGGCCGCCATGGGTGCGGCCGCCGAGGGCGAGGCGAGCACGACTCCCGTGCCGAGCAGGGACGTCGCGACGGCGATCACGGCGGCACATCTGCCCTGCGCGCGGAGCTTCGGGCGCGGCTTCCGGTGCGGCTTCGGACTCGGACTCGGACTCGGACTCGGGCTCGGACTCGGGCTCGGCTTGGGGCGCGGCCTCTGAGGCATCGGTGAAGTCCCTTCAGGAGTCCCGCAGATCGCGTGTCAGCAGTTCGGCCAGTACGTCGACGACCGGTGGGTCGAGCAGTGACAGATGGTGGCCGGGCAGCGGGACGACGGTGAGGTCGGTGCAGTGGGCGTCCCAGCCGAGCGACGCGTCGTCTCGCTCGTAGCGGGGGTCGCGGACCGTGTGCGGGGCGGGCTCGCTCGCCCGGTACAGCAGCGTGCGGCCCGTGTGGCGGCCGGGTGTGTGGCGTTCGCCGCTGCGCAGGTCCAGATATGAGGTGCGCTGATGTTCGAGCACGGAGTCCGGCAGCTCGACGGTCTCCCTCAGTACCTTGATGACGAGGTCGATCCTGCCCGTGTCGTCGAGAGCGGCCAGTTCGTCGTACGGCAGGTCGAGGCGGGTGCCGTAGGTGCGTTCCACGTACGCGGCGAAGTCCTGGAAATGGCGCAGGGCCAGGTCGGCGGCGGTGAGGCCGGTCGGCAGCGGCAGCGGCAGGACCGAGTCGAGCAGGACCAGGGCGGAGACGGTGCCGTGCGGGGAGAGGAGCCGGGCCGTCTCCTGGGCGACGACACCGCCGTACGACCAACCGCCCACCATCCAGGGGCCGTTGGGGATCACCTCGCGTATGCGCCGGGCGAACTCCGCTGCTCGTGCCGGCACGTCGTCGGGGTCCGGCGAGCGGTCGAAGCCGTGCACCGGGCGGTCATGGTCGAGGCGCGCGGCCAACTGGGCGTAGACGTCGGAGGATCCGCCCGCGGCGTGGGCCAGGAAGAGGGGTGTGTGGGGGCCAGTGGCGGGAAAGGCACGGAGGCGATCCGGTGCGGTGGGCCGGGTGGGCTGCTCGCGTACGGGGACGCCCGGGGCCACGGCCGCGTCACCTGATGCAGTACCTGTTTCAGTCCCCAGGAGTTGGGCGACGCCCCTCAACGTCCCCTGTTTCAGCAGCACGCCCGGCTCGACCACAACGTCGAACTCCCGCTCCACGACGCCCCGTATGCGCACGGCCGTGAGCGAGTCCAGGCCGAGGTCGGTCAACGGCGTGTCGGGGTCGAGGTGTTCGGGGCTGTACCCCATCACCGCGGCCACGCACAGCCGAAGCCGCTCCACGGGACTCGCGCCGCGGTCGGTGGACTCGGCCGGAGCCGAGTCCACCGCCGCCTCCTCCCCCACCCAGAACCGGCGGTGCCGCCAACGGGGCGACGGGACGTCCATGATGCGTCCCTCGGGGTGCAGGTGCTCCCGTGGCCGGTCCATCCGCACGCCGTGCACGATCAGGGTCGCCAGCGAGGTGCGGAAGGTGAGCGCGTCGTCGGTGTCGCGGCGCAGGGTGGGCACGACCAGGAAGTCCTCGGCACCGGCGGCGCGCAAGGTCTCCGTCAGGGGGTGCAACTGCGTTGCGTGGGGGGCCACTTCGACGAAGACGCGGTGTCCGTCCTCGGCTGCCGCGCGCACGGCCTGCGTGAAGCGCACGGGGTTGCGCAGATTGGCCGCCCAGTACGCAGTGTCGGCGGGCGCGGCCTCGCGGGGATCGCCCAGCACGGTGGAGTAGCGGCGGCAGCGGGGCGCGGTGGGCCGGATCTCACCCAGCTCACGGGTGAACTCCCCCAGCAGCGGCTCGACTTCGGGCGAGTGCCCGGCTCCGGACACACCCAGCGCGCGGGCGAAGCCGCCGTCGCCGTTCACCCGGGCGACAAGGCCGGCCACGTCCTCGGCCGAGCCCGTGACCACACACTGCACCGGAGAGGCGTGCACGGCGACGCCGAGCGTGCGGAACTCCCTTGCCAGCAGGGCGATCTCAGCGGCCGGGAGGTCCACGACGGCCATGGATCCGCCGGTCAGCCGGTCCAGCAGCCGGGAGCGTACGGCGATGATGCGTGCGCCGGTTGCCTCGTCCAGGGCTCCGGAGACGACCGCCGCGGCGATCTCGCCGAGGGAGTGGCCGATGACGGCGGCGGGTTCGAGTCCGTACGAGCGCCACAGCTCGGCGAGGGCGACCTGGATGCCGTACAGGATGGGCATGACGGTGGCGGGGCTCGACAGCGCGGCGTCGGGTTGGAGTCCGGCGCGCAGGGAGACTCCCGCATGGTCGCGCAGCAGTGGTTCCAGTCGGTCGACGGCGGCCGTGAACGCCCCTTCCGTGTCGAGGAGTTGGCTGCCCATGCCGGGCCACTGGGAGCCGTAGCCGGAGAAGACCCAGACGGGGCCGGAGTCGCCGGGTGTTCCTTCCCCCGTGACCAGGTGCGGGGACGGATCGCCCGCGGCGAGGCGTGTGAGCGCGGTGACGGTCTCCGCGCGGTCGCGGGTGACGAGGGCCGCGCGGTGGCGGCCACGGCCGAGGCGGCCCGCGAGGGTGCGGGCGAGGTCGGTGTCGCGTACGCGCCGGCTGTCGGAGGTGGTCAGCCAGGCGGCGAGCTCACCGGCGTACGACCGCACTCGTTCTCTTGTGGGCCCGTCGAGCAGAAGCAGCCGGGGGCGCTCCGGGAAACCGCTCGCCCGACGGGCCGGCCGGTGTTCGGCGAGTACGGCATGGGCGTTCGTGCCGCCGAAGCCGAAGGCCGAGACGCCCGCGGTCGCCGTGCCCGAGTAGCGGGGCCAGGGCTCCGGCCGGGTGACCACGCGCAGGCCGAGTGCGTCGAGGTCGGCGTGCGGTCCCTGGCGGGTGAAGTGCAGTTGGCCGGGGATCTCGCCGTGGTGCAGCGCCAGCACCGTCTTGATCAGGCCCGCGATGCCGGCGGCCGCCTCCAGGTGGCCGAGGTTCGTCTTGGCCGAGCCGATCAGCAGGGGCTGGTCCATGGGGCGGGCTCGGCCGAGTACGGCGCCGAGGGCGCTCGCTTCGATGGGGTCGCCGAGGGCGGTGCCGGTGCCGTGCGCCTCGACGTAGTCCACGGCCGTGGGGGTGTCGTGGGCCTCGGCGAGGAGGGCGCGCTGGGCCTCGGCGTTGGGGGCGGTCAGCCCGTTGGAGCGGCCGTCCGAATTGACGGCCGTCGCGTGGATCACCGCCAGGACGCGGTCGCCGTCGCGTTCGGCGTCCGCGAGGCGCTTCAGTACGACGACACCGCACCCCTCGCCGCGTACGATCCCGTCGGCGTCCGCGTCGAACGCCTTGCACCGGCCGTCCGGGGCGAGCGCGCCCGTGCGCTGGAAGCCGAGGGTCACCGCGGGGCTCAGCAGCAGGTTCACCCCTGCGGCGAGGGCCGTGTCGCTCTCGCCCGTCGTCAGGCTGCGCACCGCGTGATGCACGGCGACCAGCGACGACGAGCACGCCGTGTCGACGGACAGGCTGGGACCGCGCAGGTCGAGGGCGTACGACAGACGGCCCGCGGCGATGCTCAGGGCCGCGCCCGTGGCCGTCCAGGCGTCCACGGCGCCGGGGTCGGCCGTGGTGAGGTGGGCGTATTCGTTGCCGCTGATGCCGACGAAGACGCCGGTACGGGTGCCGGCGAGCGCGGGCGCGGGGAGGGCCGCGTGGTCGAGGGCCTCACGGGTGACTTCCAGAAGCATGCGGTGCTGAGGGTCCATGGCGGCGGCCTCGTGCGCGGCGATACCGAAGAACTCGGCGTCGAACCCGGCGATGTCATCGAGCCCACCGAGAAAGGCACCGTACCGACTCACGTCGTCCGGCAGCCGCGCCGCGTCCCGCACGAAGGGATCCCAGCGCCCCGGCGGGAGCGTACCGACGGCGTCCCGCCCCTCGGCGAGGAGCCGCCAGTACGCCTCGGGCGAGCCGACCCCGCCGGGAAGGCGACAGCCGAGGCCGACGACGGCGACGGAGCTCGGGGCCCCGCCGCCGCCCGCGGCACGCGGAGCGTGAGCCGCCACGCCGGGTACACGGTCGTCGGCCACCGCGCCAGGCACATGGCTGTCGACCGGTACGCCCGGCGCGCGACCGTCGGCCACCGCGCCCGCCGCAGGACCGTCCGCTGCCGCGAGTGGCGCCTCGGCCGTCGGAGGCCCGCCCTTCGTGGGTGGCACTTCGGCTTCAACTCCGCCGACGCCGAACGCGGCCTCCTCCTCCAGTCGTGTCACCAGCGCATCGATCGTCGGGACCTCCCACAGCAGCGTGTCCGGTAGGCGGTGGCCTGCCAGTTCGCTCAGTGAGGCCGTCAGGGCCACCGCGTCCCTCGAGGTCAGGCCGAGCTCCGCGAGGGGACGGTCGTCGAGGAGGTCGGCCGGGTCGAGGCCGTACCAGGCGTGGAGCCGTTCACCGATCCGCCGCCGGATCTCCGTGCGCGAGGCATGCGGTGCGTACGGCGTATGTGACGCGCTCATCGGGCGCCGAACCCTCCCTCCAGGAAGCGTGCGCGGGCCGCCGCGCGGGACACCTTGCCGCTGCTCGTGCGGGGCACGGAGCCGGGCGGGACGAGCAGCAGGGCACCGAGACGCAGTCCGTGGCGGGCGGAGACGGCGGCGCGCACGGTGCGTTCGGCCTGCCAGGCGTCCTCGTCCGTCGGTTCGGTGTCACGTCGGTGCTCCGCGACCACGACGAGTTCCTCGCCCGTGCGGTCCGGCCGGGTCACACCGAACGCCGCGAGCCGGTCGCGACGGACCAGAGAGGCGGCCGTCTGTACGGTCTCCTCGATGTCCTGGGGGTAGTGGTTGCGCCCGTCCACGATGATCACGTCCTTGAGCCGGCCGGTGACCAGGAGCCGCCCCTCGTGCACGGCTCCGAGGTCGCCGGTACGCAGCCAGTCGCCCGTCGCGCCGAAGCCGAAGGTCTCGGCGGAGAGCTCGGCGCGCTTCCAGTAGCCGAGCCCGATGTTGGGCCCGCGCAACTGGATCTCACCGACCCGCCCTTCCGGCAGCACGGCACCGTCCGCGTCCACGATCCGCACCTCCTGCCCCACGGGCGCCCCGCACGGGACGAGCACGGCCGCCTCCGCGTCCGGCGACTCCTCCACGCGTCCTCGCGCGAGCGCGTCGGCGTCGCAGGCGACGGTCGAGGGCGGTACGTCCGGCGAGTCCGCGGTCACGAACACGGTGGCCTCCGCCAGTCCGTACGCCGCACAGTGCGCGGCCGGATCGAGTCCGGCGGGCGCGAACCTGGTGCGGAAGCGGTCCACCGTCCCCGCGCGCACCGGCTCGCTGCCGTTGATGAGCACCCGTACGCGTTCCAGGTCCAGTTCGTCGACGAGCGCGGGATCGGTGCGGGCCACGCAGTAGTCGTACGCGAAGTTCGGGGCGGCGCTGACGGTCCCCTCGTACGAGCCGAGGAGGCGCAGCCAGCGGGAGGGGTCCTGGAGGAAGGCGACGGGGTCCATGAGGACGGACGGGAAGCCGCCCACGACGGGGGCGGCGATGCTGAGGACCAGGCCCATGTCGTGGAAGAGCGGCAGCCAGCCGACCGTCGTGGCGGCCCGCGGATCGGCGACGAACGCGTCGATGGCCTGGCGGGCGTTGGCGACGACGTTGGCGTGGCTGATCATCACGCCGGCCGGACTGCGGGTGGAGCCGGAGGTGTACTGGAGGTACGCGATGTCTCCGGGCTCGGGCCGCGGTCCCGGCCCGTCGGCGCCGCCGGATTCGGTGCGCCGGCCGGTGAGTTGATCGACGGGGACGACCGGTACGTCCGGCAGGCCGCGGTCCCGTACGAAGGCTCGTACGGAGGATGCGGTGGTCGTGTCGGCGAGCAGGCAGGCCGGTTCGCAGTCGGCGAGGACGGCCGCGAGTCTTCCTTCGTGGCCCGGGAGCCCGGGGCCGAAGAGGGGTACGGCGATCACGCGGGCGTACAGGCAGCCGAGGAATCCGGCCGCGTAGTCGAGCCCCTGGGGCAGCACGAGGGCGGCCCGTTCGCCGGGTGAGGCGACCGTGACGAGGCGGTCGGCGACGGCTCTGGCGCGGGCGTCGAGGGCGCGCCAGCCGAGGCTGCGGTGCCGTCCCGTGGAGTCGCCGCCGGGGAAGTCGACGTGGCTGAAGGCGCGTTGCTGCGGCCGGTGTCGGGCCCAGTGCCGCAGGTGGTCCGTCATCAGTGGGGCGTCGACAGCAGGCTGGGCGAGGGGCATGGCGACTCCAACTGGTCCAACTGTGAGGGGGGCGGCGCGTGTTGAGCCGAGCGGTGCACCAGGTTCCGCCTCCGGGCGCGCGTGGGTTAGACGACGTGCTGACAGTTCGTCTGCCGCGTTCTGTCAGTCCGTTGACAAAGGCGGGCCGCCGATTCCATACCGTGGGCCAGAGCCAGTGCGACGCTCCGCCGCCGACAATCCGGGCGACGGCGGAAGGAGCGACTCGTGGGACGTGCACGGCTGTTCGCGCTGTTTTCCCTGCTCACCCTGACCGGGTTCATCACGACGCTCGACAACACGGTCATCAATGTGGCCCTGCCGACCGTGCAACGCGAACTGGGGCTGAGCGTCACGGACTTGGAGTGGGTGGCCAGCAGTTATGTGCTCAGTTTCGGCGCGCTGCTGCTGCCCGGCGGGCGGCTGACCGATCTGTTCGGGCGCCGGCCCGTGCTGACGGTCGGGGTCGTGGTCTTCACGGCGGCGTCGGCGGCGGCCGCCCTCGCGGACAGCGGTGGCACGCTGATCGCGGCTCGTACGGTGCAGGGGGTCGGGGCCGCGCTGGTCATCCCGGCGTCCCTTGCGGTGGTCGCCGCCGATCTGCCCGCGCGGTGGCGGTCGCTGGCCGTCGGCCTGTGGACGGCGGCGCTCGCCGTGGCGCTGGCGCTCGGACCCGTGGTCGGCGGCTTCGTCACGCAGCAGTGGAGCTGGGGCTGGGTGTTCGCGCTGAACGTGCCCTTCGGACTGATCGCTCTGCTGCTGATGCCGGCGGTGCCCGCCAAGCCGAAGGGGTCCGCTTCCCGCCGCGGCGGGCTCGATCTGCCGGGTGTGCTGTTCTCCGTCCTCGCGCTCTATCTGCTGACATACGGTCTTGTGCGGGGCGGAGAACACGGGTTCGGCGCCGCGCCCGTGCCACTGTGCCTGGGCGTTTCGGCGGTCGCCGCCTGTGTGTTCCTCGTCGTGGAGACCCGGGCCGCCCGGCCGCTCGTCGAACTCGGGCTGCTGCGTGACCGGTTCCTCACCGGCGGGGTCGTCGCGCAGGTGCTGTGGGGCATCGGCGTCAACGGCGTCTTCTTCTTCACGGCCCTCTACCTTCAACAGGTGCTCGGCTTCTCACCGACCAGAGCGGGGCTGGCCTTTCTGCCGCTGGCGGGGGCGCTGCTGCTCTGCACGCCGCTGGCCGAGCGGGCGGCTCGTGTGCTGGGTGCCCATGTGTCGATCGCGGTGGGGCTCGGCGTGGTGGCGGCCGGTCTGCTGTACGTCTCGGGGACGGGCGCGCACGCCGGCTACTGGGACCTGCAGCCGGGGCTGCTGATGATCGGCGCGGGCTCGGCGCTCACCACTCCCCTGACGGTGCGCTGCCTCGCCCAGGTCCCGGACGCCCGGACGGGCATGGCGACCGGTCTTGTGAGCGCGGCGCGCGAGGTCTCGGGAGTGTTCGGGGTGGTGCTGGTGGGTGTCGTCCTCACCCGGCGTGAGCGCTCGGAGCTGCGGGCCGGTGCCGATCCGCGCAGTGCCTTTCTCGACGGGTACGACATCGGGCTGCGGCTCGCGGCGTGCTGTGTGCTGGCGGGCGCGTTCGTGACGCTGGTGACGCTGCGCCGCCGGGGGCGCCATCGGCGGGTACGGCAGCGTCGGATGTGGCCGCCTCGGACAGGGCCGCGTCGGGTGGCGGCGCGGAGCACAACTCCCCTTGTGCGGAACTCCTCTTGTCATGAGGTGACAAGCCCGGCCCCCATCCCTGTCAGTCGCCGATGACCCTCGGCAGAATCTCTGCGGATATCGTCACCGTGCCCCACTTCCCGTGCGCAGGAGGAGCCGCTGCGTGAACGGATTCCGCACCTTGGAGAGCTCGGCGAGCAAGGCCGCGAACGCCACGGCGACAATGGACGCCGTGGCGACGGACGAGGAACCGGACGGCCCGTTCAAGGCGTTCCCCTCCGGTCTGCACCACGACCTCAGACCCTTCTTCGCCGACATCACGGAAGAGGTCGTGCAGGCGATCAGAACCGAGATCCCGGAGTACGCGCGTCCGACGGACGACACGTACATGCATGTCGTGCACCAGGGCGTGGAGCACGCCTTGCAGGGGTTCCTGGAGCGGATGGCGAAGCCGGACACCGACTGGGAACCGGTGAAGGCGA
Organism: Streptomyces scabichelini; assembly: GCF_011045015.1. Taxonomy (GTDB): domain Bacteria; phylum Actinomycetota; class Actinomycetes; order Streptomycetales; family Streptomycetaceae; genus Streptomyces; species Streptomyces scabichelini. Next base: position 55,008 of record NZ_JAAKZY010000007.1, read on the forward strand.
CGTACCAGCGCATCGGGCGCGGCGAGGCGGACGAGGGGCGCAGCCTGGACTCCTTCCAGTCGGCGTTGCGCCTCGGCGCCCGGGTGACCTGGCGCCGGATCAACGCGCTGGTCGACGCCGATCTGCTGCCGCGCAATGTGCTGGCCGCGTTCGGAGAGGCGATGTTCCTGCACCTGGACGAGATGGCTGCCGCGACGACCGCGGGCTACACGGAGGCGCGGCTGCACGCGGCCGGTGAGCTCCAGCAGCGGCGTACGCGGCTGATCGATCTGCTGACCGTGGACCCGCCCGCATCCGCCGAGGCCATCAGCGAGCTCGCGCACGCCGCGCAGTGGCCGGTGCCCCGGACCCTGGCCGTGGTCGTCATCGACCACGGGGCGCAGGGGACGGCGGCGCGGCCGATCCTGCCGCCGGGGTTCCTCGCGCGGTTCGACGTGCGGCCGGCCGTGCTGGTCGTGCCCGATCCGGAGGGTCCGGGGCAGTCGCGTGCCGTCGCCGGGGCGCTGCGCGGGCTGCGGGCCGCCATGGGGCTGACGGTGGGGCTTCAGGAGGGGGCGAGGTCGCTGCGCTGGGCGGCCGAGGCGCTGGATCTGGCCCGGCAGGGTGTCCTGCCGGACACGGAACTGGTCTGCTGCCAGGACCACTTGGCGACTCTTCTGCTGTTCCGCGACGAGGCCCTGGTGAAGGCGATGGCCGACCGTCACCTGCGCCCGCTGGAGGCCGTCCGCCCGCCCCAGCGCGATCGCCTCGCCGAGACGCTCCTCAGCTGGCTCCAGTGCGGCCACAACGCCAGCGAGGTCGCCCACCGGCTCGCCGTCCACCCTCAGACGGTCCGCTACCGCATGCGCCAGCTCGACGAACTCTTCGGCGACCGGCTCCACGACGCCGCGGTCCAGTTCGAGATGCAGCTGGCCTTACGGGCTCTCAACCTCCGCCGCTCGGCACGCCGTTCAGCTTCGGCGGTCGGTCTGGAACGTGCGGCGGTAGGCCTGCGGTGACACGCCGATCGCCGTGTGCAGGTGCTGCCGCAGCGACGTGCCCGTCGCGAAGCCGACCTCGCCCGCGATCTGGTCCACCGTCAGATCGCTGGCTTCGAGCAACTGGCGTGCCCGGGCGACGCGTTGCTGGATGAGCCAGCGGCCGGGGCTCATGCCGACCTCGTCGTTGAAGCGGCGGGCGAAGGTGCGCAGGCTCATGCGGGCGTGGGCGGCGAGATCGGCCAGGGTCAGCGGCTCGCCCAGGTGTTCCAGGGCCCACTGTCGCGTGGCCGCCGTGCCCGCCGTCGAGGGCTCCGGCACGGGCTGCTCGATGTACTGCGCCTGACCGCCGTCCCGCCACGGCGGCACCACGCAGCAGCGCGCCACCCGGTTGGCCAGCTCGCTGCCGTGGTCCTTGCGGACGAGGTGCAGGCAGATGTCGACGCCGGAGGCGGCTCCCGCCGAGGTCAGGATCGAGCCCTCGTCGACGAACAGCACGTCCGGGTCAAGATCGACGTCCGGGAACAGCTTCCTGAACAGTCCGGCGAGCTGCCAGTGCGTCGTGGCCCGCCGCCCGTCGAGCAGCCCGGCCGCCGCCAGGACGAAGGCGCCCGTGCAGATGGAGACGATCCGGGCGCCGGGCGGGGTCTGCCGGAGCGCGGCGGCCACCGGCTCGGGCACTTCGGCGCTGATGTGCGACAGCTCGTAGGGCGGGATCACCACGGTGTCGGCCGTACGCAGCGCCTCCGGGCCGTGCTCCACGGTGATGGAGAAGTCCGCGTTGGTGCGCACCGGCCGACCGTCGGCGGTGCAGGTGACCACCTCGTACCGCCCCTCGGCCGAGCCGAAGACCCGTGTGGGGATGCCGAGTTCGAAGGAGTAGACGCCGTCGAGCGCCAGCACCACGACCCGTTCCACGTGCCCGTCGTACTCCCCGTATCCACAGCGCGTCTGCCCCATGGCACGATCCTATCGAACAATGGCAATCATGCCATTTTCCTGACGTCCGAATCCCGGCAAGCTGGCTTCATGAGCAGTGAGAACACGATGCGTGCCATCAGTCAGGACGTCCTCGGTGGTCCCGAGGTCCTCAAGGAGATCGAGCTGGAGCGCCCGGACCCGCGGCCGAACGAGGTGCTGGTCCGCGTGCGCGCCGCCGGCGTCAACCCGACCGACTGGAAGCACCGTGCCACCGGCGGCTTCCTGGGCGAGCCGCCCTTCGTCCTCGGCTGGGACGTCTCCGGCGTGGTCGAGGCGGCGGGGATCGGCGTCGCCCATTTCAGGCCCGGGGACGAGGTCTTCGGGATGCTGTCCTACCCGTTCGGCCACGGCTCGCACGCCGAGTACGTCACCGCCCCGGCCCGCGCCTTCACGCACAAGCCGTCCGGGATCGACCACACGGAGGCGGGCGCGCTGCCGCTTGTGTCTCTGACCGCGTGGCAGGCCCTGGTCGAGACGGCGGATCTGCGGCCGGGGCAACGGGTGCTGATTCACGCGGCGGGCGGCGGGGTCGGGCATGTGGCCGTTCAGATCGCCAAGGCGCGGGGCGCCCACGTGATCGGCACCGCGAGCGCGGGCAAGCACGACTTTCTGCGCGGCCTTGGCGCGGATGAGCTGATCGACTACCGGGAGACCGATTTCGCCGAGGCCGTCCGTGACGTCGACGTCGTCCTGGACGCGATCGGCGGCGAGTACTCCTTCCGCTCGCTGCGGGTGCTGCGCGAGGGCGGGCTGCTGGTCTCGATCCTGCCGTTGGGGTCGCCGGACCTGTTCAAGGAGGCCGAGGGGCTCGGGGTGCGGGCCGTCAGGATGCTGGTCGACGCCGACCGCAGCGGTATGCGGGCGATCGCCGGCCTCGTCGATTCGGGCAAGCTGCGCGCCACGATCGCCGAGACCTTCCCGTTGGCCGATGCGGCGAAGGCGCATGCGCTGGGCGAGAGCGGGCGGACCATGGGGAAGATCGTTCTTCGGGTGAGCTGAAGGTGAGCTGAAGGGGTCCGCGGGGAACTGCGGTTCGTAAGCTGCGGGCCGTCCGTGGCTGAGCGCGCAGTTCCCCGCGCCCCTTACGGGGCGAACGTGAGCACGGGCTTGATCGTCTTGCCCGCGCTCATGTCCTGTACCGCCTGGCCGATGTCGTCGAACGCGTACTTGGTGATCAGTCTGTCCAGCGGCAAGCGGCCCTCGCGGACGAGCTTGACCAGGGCCGGGATCGCGGTCTGGGTGTCGTGGTCGCCGAGGGTCAGGCCCACGACGCGCTTGCCGCCGAGCATTCCGTTGACGTCCAGGGCGACCTCGGAGCCGAACGGCGGTGCGCCGACGATGACCGCCGTGCCGCGCGCGGCGAGTGCGTCCACGCCCATGCGCAGGACGGCGACGTTGCCGGTGGTCTCCACGACGCCGTCGGCGCCGGCGCCGTCCGTGATCAGCCGGATGGCCTCGAGGGTGTCTCCGTCACCGGCGTTCACGGTGTGCGTGGCACCCAACTCGCGGGCCAGTTCCAGCCGTTCGGCCACCTTGTCGACGGCGATCACCGTGGTCGCGGGCGTCATCGCCGCGGCCATCACCGCCGACAGACCGACCGCGCCGGCGCCGAGGATCACCAGCGTGTCCCCCGTCCGGGGCTCCAGTACGTTCCACACGGCGCCCACGCCGGTCTGCACCCCGCAGCCCAGCGGCGCGATGGACTCCAGCGGTATGTCCCGGTCGACCTTGATCAGGCTCCGCTGGTCCACCAGCGCCCGCTCGGCGAACGAGGACTGGCCGAAGAAGTGACCGCCGAGCGGTTCACCGTCGCGGCTGATGGGGCTGGTGCCGTCGGGCCTGCGCCCGCCGATCAGGTTCAGCGGCAGCCAGGCGGCGCAGTAGGCAGGGTGGCCGTCGCGGCAGTTCTTGCAGCTGCCGCAGGAGGTGAAGGACAGGACGACGTGGTCGCCGGGCTCGATCCCGGTGACGTCCGAGCCGACGGCCTCGACTACGCCCGCGCCCTCGTGCCCGAGGACTCCGGGCAGCGGGAACGGCAGACCGCCGCTCGCCACACCGAGGTCGGTGTGGCACAGCCCGGCGGCGACCATCCGGACGAGCGCCTCGCCTGGACGCGGTTCGTCGAGCTCGACGGCGGACAGCGTGAACGGCGCTCCCCCGGACTCGACCACGGCTGCACGAGTGGTGGACATGATGCGAACTCCTCTGGAGGTGCGCTCAGTCGAGCGAGATGACGACGGACTTGACCTTGGTGTAACCGGCGAGCGCCTCGGGCCCGTACTCACGGCCGAAGCCGGAGTCCTTCACCCCGCCGAACGGAACGGCGGGGTCGAGCATCGCCCAGTCGTTGACCCACACGATCCCGGCCTGGAGGCGGTCGGCGACCCGGTGCGCGCGGGCGAGGCTGGTGGTCTGGATGCCCGAAGCCAGCCCGTACGGCGTGGAGTTGGCCATCTCGACGGCCTCGTCCTCGGAGTCGAAGGGCTGCACGGTGAGGACCGGTCCGAAGACCTCCTCCTGGACGACGCGGGAGTCGTTGCTCAGATCCGCGATGACCGTGGGCTTGTAGTAGAAGCCGCCGTTCAGGTCGAGGCGTTCGCCGCCGCAGACGACGCGGCCGCCCTCCTTGCGGGCCAGTTCGACGTACTCCTCGACCTTCTTCAGGTGCCTCTCCCCCGCCATCGGTCCGACGACGGTCTCGGGCTGCCGGGGGTCGCCGACCGGGACGCCGGGCACGGCGTCGGCGAGGATGCCGACCACGGTGTCGTACAGCGGGCGGGCGACCAGCAGGCGCGGGCCGCCCATGCAGAACTGACCCGTGTTGAAGACGAAGCCCTTGATGACGGCGCCGATGGCCTTCTCGACGTCGGCGTCGTCGAAGACGATGTGGGCCGCGTTGCCGCCGAGCTCCATCGTGACCGGCTTGAGGGCCTCGCCGGCGACGCTCGCCGCGTGCCGGCCGACCGCGGTCGACCCGGTGAAGGCCACCTTGTCGATGCCGGGGTTGCGCAGCAGCGCCTCACCGGCGACCGGTCCTGTGCCGGTGACGACGTTGTAGACGCCGTCCGGGACGCCGGCCTTCTTGAGCAGGCCGGCCATGTAGAGGGCGCTGAGCGGGGTCTCGTCGGCGGGCTTGTGCACCACCGTATTGCCGGCCGCGAGCGCCGGGGCGATCTTCGAACCGGCCAGGATCAGCGGGAAGTTGAAGGGCGTGATCGCGGCGACCACGCCGAGCGGACCGCGCCGGGTGTAGGCGTGGGCGTTGAGCGGGGTGTCACGGGTCGCGCCGTCCAGGGTCCAGGCGAGGGAGCCGTAGTACTCGTAGTCGTTGGCCGCGTTCGTCACGTCGACGGCGTGGCACAGCGAGATCGGCTTGCCGACGTCGAGGCTCTCCAGGGCCGCGATCTCGTCGGCGTTCTCCCGGATCAGCTCGGCGACCCGGTGCAGCACGCGGCCGCGTTCACGGCCGCTCAAGCCGGCCCAGCCGCTGTTGTCGAAGGCGTCGCGCGCGGCCCGTACGGCGGCGTCGACATCGGCGGCACCCGCCTCCGCGACCGTGGTGACCACCTGACCCGTGGACGGGTCGATCACGTCCGTACGCGCCCCGTCCGCGGCCTCGCGCCACTGCCCACCGATGAACAGCCGCCCGGGCTCGCTCTCGAAGGTGGTCGTCATTGCCCACTCCCCAGCCTTGATCGCTAAGATTTCAACCAACAGGATTCCTGTTGGTTCGCAGTCTCATTACAGACAGGTTTCCTGTCAATGCCTTACGCTGACGTTCATGGTCGCCACCAAGACGTCCCCGTCACTCCTGTACATGGTCAAGCAGGTGGAACTCGTCGTCCGCTCCCATCTCGACGAACTGCTGAGACCGACGGGGATCACGGCGCTTCAGTACACCTCGCTCACCGTCCTGGAGCGGCACGACGGTCTGTCCGCGGCGCAGCTCGCGCGCGACTCGTTCGTCACCGCGCAGTCCGTGGCCGACGTGGTCCGGGCCCTGGAGAACCGAGGTCTTGTACGCCGCGAGCGCAACCCTCGCAATCGCCGGGAACTGCTGATTCTCCTCACCGAGTCTGGCCGCGATCTGCTCGCGCGGCACGCCGAACCCGTGAGGGAACTCGAGGAGCGCATGGTCCGGGATCTCACCGCGCACCAGACCGAGCAGTTCCGGCTGGCACTGTCGAAGGCGTGGCAGGCGCTGTCGTAGCGGCGCGGCGGTAGCCGTGCGCCCGCACCCTTCAGTCCGTACCCGTTCAGTCCGTACCCGTTCAGCCTGCAACCATTGAGTTCGTAACCATTGAGCCTGTAACCATTGAGTGCCGAACCCCGCAAATCCAAGACATATGTCAAGCGAACATGCTGGAATTCACCCCATCGCGGGTAACTTTCAGAGTGGGGAACGGTGAGGTGATGTCGTCGTGCACAACGAACCCGCGCCCCTCACTCCGCATCTGCGTGTCCACCGGGACCGCGAGCCCACCGTGCTGGAGCTTCACGGCGAGATCGACATCGTCGCGGCCCTGGAGATCTTCCCCTTCCTGGACGCGGCGACAGGGCGCACCGGCGCACAGGTCGTGCTCGATCTGCGGCACATCGAGTTCTTCGACGGCTCGGGCCTGCGCCTGCTGTACCGGGCCCGGCGCCGGGTCCTCGCCCAGGGCGGGCAGCTGCACCTGGTCTGCACCCACCCGCAGACCCTGCGCATCCTCCAGGTGACCGGGCTCGACGGACTCCTGCCTCCGCTGCCGACTCTGGACGAGGCACTGGGGCAGTCCGAGACCACCTCCGGCTCCGTATGACTTCTCTCTGTCCTGCCCCGGGGGCTGCTTCCTGTCCTGCCCCGGGGGCTACTTCTCGATCTTGGTGACCTGACCGGCGCCGACGGTCCGCCCGCCCTCGCGGATGGCGAACTTCAGCCCTTCCTCCATCGCGACGGGCTGGATCAGCTGGACATGCATGGTGGTGTTGTCACCCGGCATGACCATCTCGGTGCCCTGGGGCAGGGTCACCACACCCGTCACATCCGTCGTACGGAAGTAGAACTGCGGACGGTAGTTGTTGAAGAACGGCGTGTGCCGGCCGCCCTCGTCCTTGGACAGGATGTACGACCGCGCCTCGAACTCGGTGTGCGGGGTCACCGAGCCCGGCTTGATGATGACCTGGCCGCGCTCCACGTCCTCACGCTTCACCCCGCGCAGCAGCAGGCCGCAGTTCTCACCGGCCCGGCCCTCGTCGAGCAGCTTGCGGAACATCTCGATGCCGGTGACCGTGGTGGTGGTCTTCTCCGGCTTGATGCCGATGATGTCGACGGTCTCGTTGACCTTCAGCACGCCGCGCTCGATACGGCCGGTGACGACCGTACCGCGACCGGTGATGGTGAAGACGTCCTCGACCGGCATCAGGAAGGGCTGGTCGACATCGCGTACGGGCTCGGGTACGAACTCGTCGACGGCCGCGAGGAGTTCGATGACCGACTGGCCCCACCGCTCGTCGCCCTCGAGGGCCTTGAGCGCGGAGACCCGGACGACCGGGACGTCGTCGCCGGGGAACTCGTACTCGGTGAGCAGCTCGCGCACCTCCAGTTCGACGAGCTCCAGGATCTCCTCGTCGTCCACCATGTCGGCCTTGTTCAGCGCGACGACGATGTACGGGACGCCGACCTGCCGCGCGAGCAGGACGTGCTCCTTGGTCTGCGGCATCGGGCCGTCGGTCGCGGCGACCACGAGGATCGCCCCGTCCATCTGCGCCGCGCCCGTGATCATGTTCTTGATGTAGTCGGCGTGCCCCGGACAGTCGACGTGCGCGTAGTGCCGGTGCTCCGTCTGGTACTCGACATGCGCGATCGAGATCGTGATGCCGCGCTGCCGTTCCTCGGGCGCCTTGTCGATCTGCTCGAACGGCGTGTACGGGTTCAGGTCGGGGAACCTGTCGTGCAGCACCTTCGTCATGGCTGCCGTGAGGGTCGTCTTACCGTGGTCGATATGACCGATGGTCCCGACGTTCACATGCGGTTTGGTCCGCTCGAACTTCGCCTTGGACACTGCAAGCCCTCCTGATCACCTGGGTGACGCCGAGCGCGCTTCGCTTGGTCCTGCCTCCGCGTTCTTTTGGTGTTGTCTTCAGAATTCTCTTCGGAACTGTTGTTGTCCATTCGGTATGCCCTGTCCAGGGCCGGGAAATTCGGTTGCGGCCACCCGCCGCGGGCGCGCCATGATGACCACGCCCCACACCCCGATATTCAGGAGACCGGAATGCGCCGATTTCCTCGAAACCCATCGCCCCCACCGGACGACAGTTCTCGAGGATTCGACCACGCATGAACATCCAGAACACCCCGCACACGGCGCACATCCCGCACACCCTGAACATCGGCATCCTGGCGCACGCCGACGCCGGTAAGACCAGCCTCACCGAGCGGCTGCTATCGCGGAGGTCGAGTGCGCCCTGGAGGTCCTCGACGGCGCGGTGCTGCTGTCCGCCGTGGAGGGCGTGCAGGCCCAGACGCGGATGCTGATGAAGACCCTGCGGCGGCTGCGCCTGCCCACGCTCGTCAGGGCCGCTCACCAGGTCACGGGCAGCCGCAGCGGGCTGCGCGTCATCTGGCCCTCCCGCCAGCTGATCGTCTCCGGTGTGAACGCGGCGGTCAGCTGGGGGAAGCGGGCGGCGAGGTGGTGGAGGGCGAGTTCGAGTTCGAGGCGGGCGAGCCAGGCGCCCAGGCAGTGGTGGGGTCCGGCGCCGAAGGCCACGCTGGGGGTCGGGAGCGGGGCGGTGAGGTCGGGCGGACCCGGCGGGTAGACGTGGGGGTCGCGGTTGGCGACGTTCGTCTGGAGGGCGACCACGCTGCCGGCCGGGATCGTCACGCCGCCGATCTCCGCGTCCTCGACGGCCCGCCGGATCAGGCCGGGCAGGACGCGTCCCTCGGTGAGCGGGATGGTGCGCAGGAGCTGTTCGGCCGCGGTGGCCGCCGCCTCCTCGTCCTTCGCGAGGCCGGGCCAGGCGGCGCGGCCGTCGGTGAGGAGGTAGACGACCGCGTTGCCGAGCGCGGTCATGGTGGTCTCGTGCCCCGCCACGACCAACCCGCAGACCATACGCACCAGTTGCCGGTCGTCAACGCCCGGACTGGCGTCCGCGGCCGCCACCAGCTCGCTGACCAGGTCCTCCCCCGGCGCGGCCCGCCGCTCGGCGATCAGCCGCGCCGAGAACTCGCCGAATTCCCGCAGCGCGCGCTCGACTTCCTCGGCGGTGTGCGCGCCGCCGGAGAGCGCGTGGTCGGCCCAGTGGCGCAGTCGCTCGCTGTCCAGATGCTCGAGACCCATGAGGCGGCAGATCACCGACACCGGCAGCGGCCGGGTGAACCCCTCGATGATGTCGGCGGGCCGGTGCTGCTCGGCGAACCGGTCGAGCAGTGTCTCCACCGCGCCGGTCACCCAGGGCCGCCAGCGCGCGATCGCCCGCGGGGTGAACGCCCGCTGCACGGTGCGGCGCAGCCGCTGGTGGGCCGGGCCGTCCTGGTTGAGCATCCCGTCGGGACTGTCGAGCAGGTTCGGCACGGCAAAAAGACGTGGCGGATCGTCGCCGTACAGCGAACTGCGGTTGAAGCGGGCGTCCATGAGCACGTGGCGTACGTCCGCGTGCCGGCTGATCAGCCAGACGGGTGTGCCGGTGGCGAGTGTGCCGCGGCGGGGCGGCCCGGGCTCGGGAAGAGGTAAGTCGTGCATGGGGACGAGGGGCCGGGAGGTGCTGTGTGGGGTCATTCGGTTCTCCTGGCACGCCGGGGGGACACCTTCCACGCTAGTGCGCCCTCAATGCCCCCGTCGCGGCGTCATTCGGCCAACGGTTCGGCCTGTCAAGGGATTTGGAGGGTATTCAACAAACGGGAAGGAGGACGGTCGATATGACGACGTCCCTGAAACGCCTGCCCGGATGGGCGAAAATCCTGACCGCGATGCTCCTGATACTGGTGGTGTTCTTCACCGGACTGCGGCTGAGTCTGCTGCCCGGGCTCGGCGACGTGTTCCGCGAGGACACCCACGACCGGTCGGGGCCCACACTCCTCAAGTCCATCCAGGACATCAGCCGTTACGACGCCGCCTCGGGCAATTTCCAGGTGGTGGTGGATCTGGAGAAGGACGCCCGGTTCCTGCCCGACGCGCTCCGCGGCACCCGCACCCTGTACGTGGGCGCCGGCACCGTGGACGCCTTTGTGGATCTCGGAAAGATCGGCGAGAAGGACGTGAAGGTCGACGAGGACCGCACGTCCGCCACGCTCAGGCTCCCGCACGCCGCGCTGGGCAAGCCCGCGCTCGACCCCGACCATTCGTACGCCGTGTCCAAGCAGCGCGGCCTTCTCGACCGGCTCGGCGACATCTTCTCGGACAACCCGAACGACGAACGGGCCGTCCAGCGGCTCGCGGCCCGGCACATCGGCGACGCGGCGAAGGACAGCCAACTCACCGCCCGCGCCGAGGAGAACACCACCGGCATGCTCAAAGGACTGCTGGGCTCACTGGGATTCAAGGAGGTGAACGTGACGTACGGGGCGTGAGCCCCGTGCCCCTGGCCCTCAGCCGGTGAGGATGCCGGGCAGGGCAAGCCCGCCGAGGAGCGCAGCGCCCATCAGCAGCCAGGCCACGTAGTCGCCGATGTGCCCGGACTGCAGGCGGCGCAGCGGTCCGCTCCAGGTCTCGCCGGGCAGGCCCTTGCCGCGGGTGACGGCGAGCCCGGCGAGAGCCACGGCCAGGAGGGTCGAGGCGAGGCCGAGGAGCACTCCGGCCGGAGTCCAGTGGGGTGAGGTGAACGCTCCGGCGGAGCCGGCCTCGTTCACGGCGTGGTCCACGACGGTGGCGAAGCCCGGCACCACGCCGACGGCGAGCGAGGCGGCGAGCAGCACCGCCGGGACGGTCGTCATGGTGTCCGGTACGCGCCTGAGCCGCCGCCGGGTCTCGGGCCGCTCACCGGCGCCGGTCGTCTCGTACGAGGCGTGTTCCTCGGGTTTCGGGCCGAGCCCGAGGAACACCCGCGCGGCGACCCGCAGCACGGCGGCCGCGGTCACCGTCGACACGGCCACGAAGACCACCGTCAGCGCCGGTCCCGCCGCCTCCTCGGTCAGCGATTTGCCCAGCGCGGTGCCGAACGGCGGCAGCCCGGCCAGGCCCAGCGCCCCGACGAGGAACAGCACCGCGACCCCGCGCAGCTCCCGGGCGCGCCCGTGCAGCGCGTGCTCGTCGACGCTGCCGTACCGGTCGAGGACGATTCCCGTGGCGGCGAAGAGGGCGGCCTTCACTCCGGCGTGGCCGAGGATGTAGAGCGCGACTCCGCCGTCCGACGCCGGGGTGAGTACGCCGATGCCGGTGAGGAAGAGCCCTATGTGGGCGACCGTCGAGTACGCCAGCAGGCGTTTGACGTGCCGCTGGTACCAGCACATCACCGCGCCGACCACCCCCGTCAGCACACCCAGCACCAGCAGCACACGCTGAAGGTCCGCCGCCGGGATGCCGCCCGGGCCGGCGAAGACGTCTCCGTACACGCGCCACACCCCGAACACGCCGAGCTCGACCATCACGCCGGACAGCAGCATGCACACCGGTGTCGGCGCGACCGCGTGCGCGTCCGGCAGCCAGAAGTGGAAGGGCACGGCCGCGGCCTTGACGAGGAGCCCGGTCAGGACGAGGACGAAGGCCGCGAGGACCAGCGCGTCGGGCGGGCCCTGTGCGTCGAGCCGCCGCCCGATCTGCGCCATGGCGAGCTCGCCGGTACGCGCGTACAGCAGCCCGATGCCCATCAACATGGCATATGCGCCAAGGGAGTTGATCACCCCGAAGGTCAGCGCGCCCTGCACGGCCCGGGCCTCCTCCACCCGGTGGCCTGTCAGGGCGTACGCCACGACGCTCATCAGCTCGAAGAAGACGAAGGCGTTGAACAGGTCCCCCGCGACCGCGAAGCCGCACATGCCGCCCTGGAAGAGCAGCATGAGCGCCGGGAAGGAGCCGGCGTGGCGGCGCGGCGGTTCGTCGAAGTAGTGCCAGGAGTACACCAGTGCCGCCAGGGTCAGCAGGGAGGCGAGCGCGGCCATGCCGAGCCCCGGCCCGTCCCCGACGAGCATGATGCCGACGCTCTCGCCGTCGCGGGGCACCCAGTCGCCGGCCCATTCCACTATGGGCGGCGAGGACTGCAGGGCGAGGTAGATCGCGAGGCCCGCCGTGGCCGCCGATGCGGCACAGCCCACCGACTCGGCCACGGCGCGCGGCAGTCGGCGGCCGCCCGCGACGAGGAGCGCGGCGCCGAGCAGCGGTACGGCGACGAGCAGCGGCAGCAGATGGTTCGGGTGGTTCATCAGCCGCGCAGCTCGGAGAGTTCGTCCGGGTCGAGCGTGCCGTGGCGCTTGGCGATCTGCAGCACGAGGGCGAGCAGCAGGGCGGTGACGGTGGCGCCCACGACCACGTCGGTAAGGGCCAGGGACTGCACGACCGGGTCCACCACGGGCCGCGAGCCGGGCTCGATGTCGGAGTAGACGGGGGCGGTGGCGTCGTCGCGGTAGCCGACGGCGAGCAGCAGGACGTACGTGGCCGCCTGGCAGACCGACAGGCAGCCGACGGCGTGGATCAGGTTGCGGCTGGTGGCGAGGCCGTAGCAGCCGACGAGGAAGATCCACGCGGCGACCAGGTACGGCAGGACGGACATCACGATCGGCTCACTCCCCTTTTTCATCGAGCCCCTCGGCCTCGTCGGGCCCTTCGATCTCGACGGCCTGGTCCAGGAAGCGGGCGAGCAGGACGACCACCGCACAGGCGACCTCCATGCCGATGGCCGCGTTCAGCAACGGGACGGCGCCGCCGGAGGACAGCGTGTTGAACGTGCCGTACGGGAGCAGCGTGTTGGCGAGGAACGCCGTGCCGGCCAGTACCCCCGCGATGCCGAGGACCAGGTACGCGGAGGCCCCGAGCGCGTCGCCGACCTCGTACAGGCCGACGGGCCGGATCCGTTCCAGGGCGCGGTAGTCGGCGCCGAGGTACAGCAGGTGCAGAGCGGTCGCGGCGACCACGCCGCCCTGAAAGCCGCCGCCGGGGCTGAGCTGTCCGTGGGCGATGACGTACAGGCCGGTGAGGAGGGCCACCGGGAGCGTGATGAGCGCGTATCGGCGTACGGGAAGGGCGACCTGGGCGGGCGCCGGGCGGGCGCGGTGTTCCTCGCGGGTCTGGCGCAGCAGCACGACGGTGCCCAGGACCGCCGAGAAGAGGATGGTCATCTCGCCCATCGTGTCGAAGGCGCGCTGGTCGAAGATGACGGACGACACCGTGTTGGCGGTGCGCCGGGCCAGCGACTCGCGCACCGCACGGTCCCCGTAGGGGTGTTGGTCGCCGCCGAAGCCGGGCAGTTCCAGACAGGCGGCGACGAGGAGCACCGCGAGTCCCGCGCCGCCGACGGCGAGGATCCACAGCCGTACGCGCCTGGTCATTCCGTACGCCCCTTCCGCTGCCGTCGGCGCCGCACCTTGCGTACCGAGAGCAGCAGCAACAGCGGGGTCAGGGCCGATCCGACGGCGAGCTGGGACAGGGCCACGTCTGGGGCATGGAGCACCGTGAACAGCAGGGCCAGCGCGCTGCCGAGGACGGCGAGGACCAGGGCCTGGTGCACGGGATCGCGGGCCGTGACGGCGGCGGTCGCCGTGGCGGCGACCAGCAGCAGGGCGACGACGATCACCGCGTCATCCATGGCGGTCCTCACCCTTGGGCATGCCATGGGCCAGCGCCCGGGAGGCGACGAGGGCGCCGCCGATCAGCAGTGCTCCGGTCACCAGGAGTTTCACCATGGCCCGCCCCGGCCCGGTGGCCACGCACACCGCCAGCACGACCGCCGCGCCGAAGCCCGCCGCCACCCAGGTGAGGGCCCGGGCGCGTGGCGGATCCTCGTCGAGGTCCTCGGCGAGCAGGCGGGCGAAGACGAGAGTGCCGACGGGGCCCAGGAGGGCGAGGACCAGGGCGACATCGACGTACGAGGGCCTGCCGTAGCCCTGGGCGAGCAGGAGCAGACCGGGGCAGAACAGAGTGGTGGACAGGTTCTGCGCCACGACCCGGCGCCGCAGCGGGCCTGTGGCCACGCCCCACACCGCCGCCCCGCCGCCCGCGGCGAGAGCGGCCGTCGCCGTGGCGGTCCAGCCGTTCATCCCGCGCTCACCGCCCGCCGCGCGGCACGCGCCGCGACGGCCCCGACGAGTGCGGCGGCCGCACCCACCACCCATTCGAGGGTGTCCACGGCGGTGATGAACATCAGCCAGAGAACGGCCAAGGCGGCCCACCACACGAGGACTTCGGACGCCGCGCGGAGAAGGTTCGTACGTCGCGTCATCCGCACCGCCTCCGAACCTCTGACCCTTTTCGACCTACATGTCCGACACGTCATCCAAACACCGCCGGAAGGCCGTCCGGCGGCGGCGCGCGACACGTTTCTGCCCGGAGTGCCCCGGTGACACGGAGGAAAACCGGGGCAGGTCACGGGCCCGTGACGGCATCGACGACCGTTTCGGGGGTAACTGTCTTTGTTGAAGCGTCAGTTGAACGCTGGAGGCTTGGATGGCCCGCGCTCCGAAGTCACGCTCCGGTACCTCGAAGCCGCGATCCGGCGCCTCGAAGCCACGCTCCCGTACGGCAAAACCGGGCCGTCGGCCGACGCCGGCACCGGCACCAGCACCGAGTGGCCGGCGGCCCCTTCCCTTTCTCGTGCGCCTGCTGGTGCTGGTGGTCGCCGTCGCGGCCATGGTGGCGTTCGCCGTCGCGCTGGCCCGGCTCACGCTGCAGCCGTCTCCGGCCTCCGAGGCTCTGACGCACAGCAATCTGCGCCCGGGACGGTCCCTGCGGGCCTACCTGGACCAGCCCGAACTCCGCGACGCGGTCAGGCAGATCGGCGGCAATCTCGTCCTCGGCGTCCCCTTCGGGGTCCTGCTTCCAGTGGTACTCCCCGGGGCCCGCGGAATTCTGCGCGTGATCGCGCTGACCGCGACGGTGATGCTGCTGGTCGAGCTGGTGCAGGGGGCTCTGGTCACCGGGCGCGCCTTCGACATCGACGACGTGCTGCTCAACATCACCGGGGCGATGGCCGGTTACCTCATCCTGGGCAGGCGAATGGGCCGGGCCGTGCATCCACGCAAGCGCAAGGGCCCGGCTTGAACCGCGGGGGGCCCGCCGGTCGCTGCCCCGCGCCCCTACCGGCCCGCAGGGTCATCACCGCTCTTCCAGCGGAGCGCTCAGTGGCGCGTCCACGTGTGCTTGTCGCCGCCGACCCAGCGGACGACTTCCGGGTCGTCGGCGTCGTGCACCGGGATGCCGTACGCCGCGGCCGCCATCAGGACGTCGGTGATGGACTTGGCTTCGCCGATGACGTCACCGTCGATCTCCACGATGCGGAAGGGCGGATCCCCGGGCTGAACGCCCAGCACGATGATCCGCGGGTGCGAGATGTGGGGGCTTGCGATTTCGGTCATGATCCCACCGGTTCCACACACATGCCGCCGGTAAGCCTGCCGAGGCGGCGATGTCAGTCGTCGTGGCACTCGGCTGCGCCGATGTGGCCAGCGTCCGAACGAGGGTCGCACTTCATGGTGGCACAGGCAGGCCACGGTGGCCGCTGTGCGTACCGGTCCGGGTCGCGCGACTCTGGAGGCATGGACCCGGCCGAGGCCCTGGACCGGATCGCCTTCCTGCTGGAACGGTCCCAGGCCCCCACCTATCGCGTACGGGCCTTCCGCACGGCGGCGGGCGTGCTCGCGGCGCTGCCCGCCGAAGAGGTGGTCCGGCGGGCGGCCACCGGATCGCTGGAGTCACTGAAGGGCGTCGGGCCGAAGACCGCGCAGGTGGTGCGGGAGGCGCTGGCCGGGCAGGTACCGGGCTATCTGGAGCGGCTGGAGGGCGAGGCTCCGGATCCGCTCGCCCAGGGCGGTGAGCGGTTGCGGGCGCTGCTGCGCGGCGACTGCCATCTGCATTCGGACTGGTCGGACGGCGGGAGTCCGATCCAGGAGATGGGGCGGACGGCGGCCCGGCTCAGGCACGAGTGGGCGGTGCTCACCGATCACTCGCCGCATCTCACGATCGCACGCGGCCTGTCCCCGGAGCGGCTGCGGGACCAGCTCGCTGTGGTGGCGGAACTCAACGCGCAGTGGGCTCCTTTCCGGCTGCTCACCGGCATCGAGTGCGACATCCTCGAGGACGGTTCGCTGGACCAGGAGCCGGAGTTGCTGGACGGGCTCGACATCGTGGTCGTGTCGGTGCACTCGAAGCTGCGTATGCCCGCGGCGGCGATGACCCGCCGCATGGTCGCGGCCGTACGCAATCCGCTGTCCGACGTGCTCGGGCACTGCACCGGCCGGCTCGTCGGCGGGCGCGGGCGGCCGGAGTCGGAGTTCGACGCGGACGCGGTCTTCTCAGCGTGTGCCGAGTCGGGGACGGCGGTTGAGATCAACTGCCGTCCCGAACGGCTCGATCCGCCGAGGCGACTGCTGCGCCGAGCCGTCGACGCGGGCGTGCTGTTCTCCGTGGACACCGACGCCCACGCACCCGGCCAGCTCGACTGGCAGGGGTACGGGTGCACGCGGGCCGAGGAGTGCGGGGTGCCCGCCGAGCGCGTGATCACGACCTGGTCGGCGGAGGAGCTGTTGACCTGGGCCCGGCACAGGGAGATGCCGGCCACCCGCTGAGGTGACGGGGCCTGGCCTGCCCGGACCGGCGCACATGCCGTCTGCCCGTGTGACGGAAGCGTGCCGGGATGCATGAGTGTCCCGTTTCTCCGTTACTCGCCCGGCATGATCCGTGTGACCGAGGCCGAGGACCGGGTGCGGGACGAGATACGGACCGGGGTCGATGCCACGCGGCGCGCCTGGCGTGGTCCCGGCAGGGAGCGCGACCTCGTCGTGCAGTCCCTCAAGGCCGCCGCGGCGGCGCTGCTCGCATGGATCGTGGCGGATGAGTGGCTGGGCGACCCGATGGCGCTGATGGCGCCCTGGGTGGCCGTCGTCCTGGTGCAGGCCACGGTCTACAGCTCGCTGCGGCAGGCCACACAGCAGTTCGCGGCGATCTGCGTCGGCACGCTGCTTGCGTCGGCGGCGCAGGTCCTCACGGGCAACACGCTGGCCGCCCTCGCCCTGTCCGTACCGGTGCTGATGCTGCTCGCCAACTGGCCACGCTTCGGCGACCAGGGCATCTACGCCACGACCACCGCCCTGTTCACGCTCGCCTCGGACACCGTGACGACCTCCGCGATCAGCCATCGCCTCGCCCAGGCCGCCCTCGGGGCCGCCATCGGGGTCGCCGTCAACGCCCTGGTCCTGCCGCCGGTCCACCTGCGTGACGTACGCGAGAACCTGGCGGCGCTCGCCCGGGAGACGGGAGACGTGCTGGCCGACCTCGCCGACGACCTGCGGCAGGGCGACTGGGACGCGTCGACCACCGCGAACCGGTCGCGCGCGTCGGCCCGTCTGGTGCGCCGGCTCGACGATCTGCGGGCGGCCAGGAGGTGGAGCCAGGAGAGCCTGCGGCTCACCGCGGACTGGCTGAGGGCGTTCCACCGGGTGCCGCTGGATGTGCCGACGGCGGACGAGGACGAGCGGTGGAGCAGGATCACCGGGCATGTCGCCGCACTGATCCGGGCGCTGGCGGTCGCGGCCGACAGCGAGCGGACCGCCGACCCGCCGGACGGCACGGCGCTGCACAGCTACGCCCGGCTGCTCGCCCTGCTCGGGGAGTCGTGCCACCGCGAGAGCCGGAGGCTGCGGGGTTCGTACGGTCTCGCGGACGACGAGGCGTACGCGCACGGCATGGACCACCGTGCGGAGGCGACGATGCTGGACCTGCACGAGGCGCTGCAGACGAGCCTGCGCGACCACGCCGGTCTGGACGCCTCCCGCACGGCCGTCCTGGGGACCCTGCTGCTGCAGGCCGAGAACATCTGGGCCGAGACCGAGCAGTCGAGGCCGACGTACTAGCCGTGCCACACATCCGTGACGCATGTCCGTGACACATATCACGGTTGACCTGCACGGACCTGGGAACACCCGTCAGTAGTTTCCCGTTGAATGAGTCGTGGGACCCCGACCGTGATTCCCCCGTCCGGTCGGGGTCTCTTCTATGTCTACGCGCTGTATGTCTGCTCGCTGTATGTCTGCTCGGCCACCCTTGACTTCGAGCGCGCTCCAATCCGTAGCGTGCACAGCATGACCACTGCACAGCACAAGATCGGTTCGGGATTCGGCTATCGGAGCACCGCGGACGAGGTGCTTGCCGGCATCGACCTTTCGGGGCGGCTCGCGATCGTCACCGGCGGCTACTCGGGGCTCGGCCTGGAGACGACCCGCGCCCTCGCCAAGGGGGGCGCCCGCGTCGTCGTCCCGGCGCGACGGCGCGCGGCCGCCGAGGAGGCGGTCGCCGGCATCGACGGCGTGGAGGTGGACGAACTCGACCTCGGCGACCTGGAGAGCGTCCGCGCGTTCGCCGAGCGCTTCCTCGCCTCGGGCCGCACCATCGACATCCTGATCAACAACGCCGGGATCATGGCCTGCCCGGAGACCCGCGTCGGCCCCGGCTGGGAGGCCCAGTTCGCGACCAACCACCTGGGCCACTTCGCGCTCGTCAACCGGCTGTGGCCGGCGCTCGCACCCGGCGGCGCCCGCGTCGTCTCCGTCTCCTCGGGCGGCCATCACCGCTCGGACATCCGCTGGGACGACCCGCACTGGCGGCACGGCTACGACAAATGGGAGGCGTACGGGCAGGCGAAGACCGCCAACGTCCTGTTCGCCGTGCACCTCGACGCCCTCGGCAAGGACTCCGGCGTACGGGCGTTCTCGCTGCACCCAGGCGGCATCCTCACTCCCCTCCAGCGTCACCTCGCCAAGGAGGAGATGGTCGAGCGCGGCTGGATCGACGAGAACGGTACCGTCCTGCACCCCGAGGCCTTCAAGACCCCCGAGCAGGGTGCGGCCACCCAGGTCTGGGCGGCGACCTCCCCGCAACTGTCCGGCATGGGCGGCGTGTACTGCGAGGACTGCGACATCGCCGAGCCCGCCCCGGCCGACGGCGAGATGACCGGCGTACGCGACTACGCGATCGACCCGGCGTCCGCGGCCCGCCTGTGGACCCTCTCCGCGAAGCTCACAGGGGTCGACGCCTTCGCCTAGCCCCCCGGTAGCCCCGGGTCGGCCCAGGCCGCGAAGCCCACACGGCAACGTCCGCCTGCGTCACAGGCTCACGTGTCGAGTTCGTCCAGGGCGGCTGTCAGTTCCGGAGAGACGACTTCGCGCCGCCAGGACACATCCTCGGCACCCATGGCCCGGGGGACCGCCTCGATGAGCATGATCAGGTAGAGGTAGCTGCGGTAGAGGGCGAGACGTCGGCGGGCCGCCGGGGTGAACGCGGCGTTTCCGCCCGCCTCTTGATAGCCGGCCAGGAAGGCCTCGTCCTGCCTGATGTCGCCGAGCAGCGCCAGCGAGACGAAGTCCGCGAGCGGATCACCCCAGAACATGCGCTCGCCGTCGATCAGTCCGCCGATCCCGGGCCTGCCGGTGCCCTCCGGGCGCTCGACCAGGATGTTCCCCGGCCAGAGATCGAAGTGCACGAGGCACGGTGTCGCGACGTCGTCCAGGGCGTCGTACGCGGACTTGGCCATCCGGGCGACCTCCTCCACCGGGAGAGGCAGCCACGCGCGGTAGCGGCGGGCATCGTCCAGGACGGCGTCGTACATCCCGGTGAAGGCCGTACGCCAGTCGGCGGCCAACGGGCCGAGGGCACCGGAGGGATACCCGAAGCCGGGCCCGGTCACGCGGTGCAGACGGGCCACCTGGCGCCCCAACTCCCTGCGGAGATCAGCCTGTTCACCCTCCGTGAAGGAGGAGCCCCACGGATCGCCCGGACAGGCCGTCATCAGGAGATGGGCGCCGGTGGGCGCAGACGCGTCGAGACAGACGGCCAGGACACGGGGCGCGGGCACGTCGACCGTGGCGGCCGCGCGGTAGAACTCCGCCTCGGATGCGAGAAGTTCACGCTCGTGACTCATGCCGGGGTCGCTGGGCGGGGGCGGGATCTTCAGTACGTAACGGCTGCCGTCGTCGAGGAGAAGTTCCTCGACGACGTTGTACGTTCCGCCGTCCAACGACCGGCAGCGAGCAAGACGTTCGGCCGGCAACCCGGCCGCCTCAAGGATCCGCCGGGCCCGCTCCTCCGACACCTGCACCCACCCCTGTCGTTGTCCGCTGTCCGGTTCCGTACAGCGTACGGGTCGGGTGCGCCCCGTCAGGGGCGCGGGGAACTGCGCGACAAGCCACAGACAACCCGCACTCGCCCGCAAACCCCACTCACCACCCCCGTAGGCGCCCCGGCCCCAAGCGGAGCGCATACGCTCGGGCCCATGGAACAGAGCGAGATCATCCTGCGCGCCATCGGCGTCCTGACCGAGACCCAGGAAATGGTGCGCCGGCTCAACGAGGAGGCGGACGTCGACGCGGACGTCGGCGACGCCCAGCTCGGCAGGCTGGTCTCGGAGGTGTTCCCGCCGGTCGAGGTGCCGGCCGACGCGAGTCCCGCCGAGGCGGGCCAGGTCGTCATCGACGCGCTGATGCCCGCCGCGATCTCGTTGGTGGGCGCCTTCGCGTTCCTCTTCTCCGAACTCGCCGAGCTGCACGACACGGGCCGCTCCGACATCACGAGCACCGAACTCCTGCAGACGCTCGCGCTGCGCCTGTCGAACAGGGACGGCAGCGACCAGTAGCCGTGCCGTACGCCTTCGGCGCCCTCACGCCCGGCGCGAGGCCGCCGACCGTGGCTCCCCTCTGCCGGAGGGAGCCCCGAAGCGGGCAAGGCAGTGCCACACCTTCTTCAGGTCCTGGAGCTCGTAGCGGCCCGTGCGGGCGGCGTCGCCGATGATCCGCGGGTCGAGGCGGCCGTCCTCGGCGATCCGCGCGCCCAGCTCGACGTACCGCGGACCACGGAAGTCCGGGTGGCGCCGCAGCTCCTCGACGGAGAGCCGGTATCCGGGGTGCCACTCGACCGGGCACGGCAGCCGCCGGGCCGCGGCCTCGACGGGAGTGTCGCGATAGCAGGGGTCGAGGACCAGCGCTTCCATGTCCTCGTCCAGTACGACCCCTCCGTGCACCTGGGCCTCGATGTAGTCGTCGAGGGCGTCCCGGTCGTCCGCCTCGGCCAGGCGGATGAGGGGCATGCTGTCGGCGACGCCGAACGCCGTCGGGTCGACGGAGCTGTCGGGGTAGCAGAAGGTGGCGCGCCGCAGCGCGTCTCCGGTCAGCCGGAAGTGCGAGGAGCCGAACCTCGGTGCGGCGCCGACGACTTGGCGGCGGAAGTTCAGCGCGCCGTACACCGGGCGCTCGTGTGCGGGCGCGGTGTCGTACGCGCCGGCGAAGATCCGGCTCTCCCAGCGCCAGCGGTCGCCGCCGGGGTGCGCGGTCAGTCCGCCGTTGCTCGTGCCGGTGACGAACTGCGAGTGGTACGTGCCGTCCTCGGCCAGCGCCTCCAGGATCGGCTGCCCGCGCGCCAGGCGGTCCGGGTGGAGGTTCAGGGTCACCCGCAGGGCCGGGTCCACGGCGGGACCGCGCGACAGCGTCGCCACATGGCGCAGGGCTCGCGCCCGCGGTGAACGCGGGTTCCCGAAATCCATTCGATCTCCCTCGGTGCGGCTAGGTAGCGTAGGCAGAAACCTAATAATCCCAGGTTTGCCCGGCCCGACCGGCTTGCTGGCGAGATCCCGGGGCGCCCGATCGCAGCTGTCTCGTCGTGACCGAGCGGTCCGACGGCCTCGTGGGCGTGACCTTGCGCTTTCCGTCGACGACGGGCCGTCTCTCCGCCTTCCTGGACAAGCTGTACGCCTGAGCCGGCCCGCAGCCCGGCCGCACGCAACCGTGTGTTCCGGCCATGTCAGACTGGCCGCTCGGCCTGTGCGTCCCTGCCGTCGATTCGGGTGAGCCGCGCCGTAAGGACACGTTCGGTGCGGCGGCGGAACGGGAAGTGGCCAAGGATGCGGGATGTACGTGAGGCCTGGGCCGCCGGTGCGGCCCAGGTTGTGAAGTGGCGCCAGGAGCCCGTGGTCGTCCAGACGGTACGGTCGGCGGCGGCCGCGACGATCGCCTATGTGGTCGCGCTGCAGTTCAGCCCCGAGGTCGCACCGCTCACCGCCCCGCTGACCGCGCTCCTCGTCGTACAGGTGACCCTCTACTCCACCATCACCACGGGCGTACGCCGAGTGAACTCCGTGGTGTCCGGAGTCCTCCTCGCCATCGCGTTCAGCGCCATCGTCGGACTCACCTGGTGGAGCCTGGGCCTGCTGATCCTCGCCTCACTGGCCGTCGGCCATCTGGTGCGGGTCAGCGAGTTCGTGCCCGAGGTGGCGATCAGCGCGATGCTGGTCCTCGGCGTCACCAAGGTCGGCGACACGGCGTGGGCGCGGGTGCTGGAGACCGTCATCGGAGCCGTGGTCGGGCTCGGCTGCAATCTGCTCTTCGCTCCCCCGGTGTGGGTCGGCGCGGCCGGTGAGTCCATCGAGGACCTGGCGCGCCGGATACGCCAGCTGATGCTGCTGGTCGGCGAGGAGGCGGGCGGCCGCACACCCGTGGCGTACGCGGCGGAACGGCTTTACGAGGCCCGCCGTCTCGACCACGACATCGTCGAGGTGGACGCGGCCCTCAAGCAGGCCGAGGACAGCCTGAAGCTCAACCCGCGTGTACGCGAGGGGCTGTTGCACCGGGTGGTCCTGCGTACCGGCCTCGACACGCTGGAGATCTGCGCGGTGGTCCTGCGGGTGCTCGCCCGCAGTCTCACCGACCTCGCCAAGCAGCGTGATCCCGAGCCGCTGTTCGAGCGGGAGACCGGTGCGACGGTGGAGAAGCTGCTGGCCGAGGTCGGCGACGCCGTGGTCAGCTTCGCCGTCCTGGTCACCACCGACGTCAGCCGCAGCGCGGAGTCCGCGGAGGCCCGGCTCGCCTCGGAACTGGCCGCGGCGACCGCCACTCGCGACAAGCTGGCCCAACTGCTCCTCGACGAGGTCCAGCGGGACGCGCGCCAGTGGCAGCTGCACGGTGCGGTGCTCACCGAGGTCACCCGGATCCTCGACGAGCTCGACATGGAGCACCGCTCCGACCGGCTCCTGGAGGAACTGGACCGCTGCACGCGCGAAGAGCGCGAACGCATGCCCAGCCTGACCCGCCTGCGCCGCCGACTGCGCGACCGCAGACGGAACCGGCGTACCGCCTCGGATCGTGTTGGGTGACGAACCGGGCGAGACCTGAGCGAGGACCGAGGGAGTGCGCATGGCCGACGGCACCGTACGGATCGACGGAAACACCCTGCGGTTGCCGGGCGGCGTACTGGTCCGCTTCATACGGACTTTGCGCCTGCCCGAGAAGGGGACGCATCCGCTGCCGCCGGGGCTCGGCGAGTTCCCCGTACGGCGTGTGGCGGACCACCCGGACACGGTGCCCGCCGAGTGGCTGGCGCGCGGCGGTGTGATGCTGCCGGTGTACCTGCGCGAGGCGATGTGGCTGAGCTTCGCCGGTACGTGGCAGCCGGCCGCCCTTCAGGTGGGCGTCGGCAAGGTGTGCGCGGTCTCCGGCAAGCCGTGGAGCTCACGGCTTGCGCGGAAGCCGCAGAACTATGTGGTGCTGCCGCGGCAGCCGTGGCTCGATGGCATCAACTCGGGGAAGGGCACGGTCCGCCAGTTCGTGGCGGTCCCGCTCGGCCTGGGCGCCACCGTCGAGGGCCAGGTCACCGGCGAGGAGGTCTGGGGCGGCGTACAACTCCAGTCGTTCCCGCTGAACGACGCCGCGCTGGCCGAGTGGCGCGAGGAGCAGCGGCGGCAGGCGGAGCGGGAGCGGAACGTCGGTTCTACGGGCGGTTATGGCGCCGCGTTTCCGATGGCCGCGCCCGGTTCACCGACCCTGACAGGTGGCCCGATGCCGGCCCCGGCACGCGGCGCGCCACGGGCCCCGGCGGCGATGGGCCTGGGCGTCGGCGGCTCGATGCGTCAGGAGGTCTACCGCGACGACCGGCCCCTCTCGGACTGGGCCGAGTCGGCGGCGGGGCGCGTGTTCGTGCATCTCGTGACGCCTCCCGAGTGGCGGCGCATCACGGGCGAGGCGCCCCCGCCGTCGCCCGTCGACCGCGCGGCCTACACCCGGGCCGGGCTGCCGTGGTTCGACTACTTCGACCAGGACGCCGACGACCTCTCCCCCACGGACACGCTCGGCGGGGTCCAGCCGGTCGGCGACTGGCTCGGCGACGACCACACGCCCTGGGAGCCGCCGTCGCCCGGCCAGGTGAAGCCGCTCGGGGACGCGCCGGGGAAGCCGGTGGGGGACGGCGACTGGTAGGCCCCCGGGGACAACCCGGGCAGGTCATTGCACTCCGCGCAACACCCGATGCCGCATTTGCCTGCGCTACGGCAAACCGCCAAGGTGGCTGTCACGGCTGAGGCGATCGACACCAGAGGTGCGGGCATGAGCAAGGGTGCGGAACCGGCGCGAGGCGTGCTGAGCAGGCGCCGTTTCGTCGGGGCGCTCGCGGCAGCCGCGGTGACCGCGCCGGTCGCCTGCGGCACCGAGGACCAGCCCGAGCCCGAGGCGGCCACCTCGGCGCCTATGGAATCCCCGAAGCCCACCGCGTCCGCAAAGCCCCGCCCCACGGGCCCTCGTCCCCTCTTCCTCGGCACGTACACCTCGGCCGAGGGCAGCGGCACCGGCATCGGCCTCGCGACGTACGACAGCACGACGGGCCGGATCACCGGCAGGGGAACGCTCACCGGCATCGGCGACCCGTCCTATCTCGCGGCGCATCCGGACGGCCGCACCCTCTATGCCGTCAACGAGCGCGCGGACGGCGGCGTGACGGCGGTCCGGCTGTCGACGAGCAGGCGCCACAAGGTACTTGGCACGCGCGGTACGGGCGGCAGCGCTCCCACCCACCTTTCCGTGCACCCCGGCGGGCGCTGGCTGCTGAGTGCCAACTACGGGTCCGGCAGCGTGGCCGTGCACCCCATCGACGCCTCGGGTGCGCTCGGCGAGCGTACGGATCTCGTCACGCACTCCAGCCCGCCGCCAGGACCCGGCCAGGAAGGGCCGCACGCGCACCAGTTCATCACCAGCCCGGACGGCGGCCATGTGCTCGCGGTCGATCTGGGCACGGACACGGTCTACACGTATCGCCTGAACGAGTCGGCGGGCACGCTCACCCCGGTCTCCCAGGCGCACACGCGCCCCGGCGCGGGCCCGCGCCATCTCACCTTCCACCCCGGTGGCCGCTTCGCCTATCT
Organism: Streptomyces scabichelini; assembly: GCF_011045015.1. GTDB lineage: Bacteria > Actinomycetota > Actinomycetes > Streptomycetales > Streptomycetaceae > Streptomyces > Streptomyces scabichelini. Next base: position 80,258 of record NZ_JAAKZY010000007.1, read on the forward strand.
GGCGAACGAGATCGACAACACGGTGGTCGTGTGCGCCTACGACCCGGCCACGGGGCGTCTCACACCGGGTGATCCGCAGCCCACGGGCACCGGCGAGGGCACGAACTACCCGGCGCAGCTGCTCGTCACGCAGAAGGGCTCGTACGCGTATCTCGCCAACCGTGGCCACAACAGCCTGACCCGGTACGCCGTCGAGGCGGACGGGGCCCGGCTGCGCCTGCTGGACACCGTGCCGGTGCGCGGCGACTTCCCGCGCCACATCGCCTTCTCGCCGGACGGGAGGCTGCTGTTCGCGGCGAACCAGAAGTCGAGCACGGTCAGCGTCTTCCACGTCGACGAGAAGTCCGGCGAACTCCGGCTCGCGGGCGAGCCGTTCGCGTCACCCGTCGCCGTCTGTGCGCTGCCGCTGTAGGGCACGGGGGCAGGTCCCGGCGCTCGCCTGGGCGATGAGGATGTGCATACGTTCCGTCAGCTGGCCGAGGTCGTCGGCGGGCCGGTGGAAGGGCAGCCGTACGTCGCCGTGGCCGCGCGAGCGCTCGATGCGCAGCGTCAGTCCGTGCCGGTCGACGGCGAGCGGCTGGACGCGCACCGCGCCGTGCAGGTTGTCGGGCTCGACGAGGCGGGTGAGCCGCTCGACGGCGTCCGGGTGGCAGTCGGCGAGGTGGGTCAGCAGCCGGGCCTCGGCCGTGGCCAGCGGGTCGGGTTCGGCGCGGGCGTACTCGTCGAGGTCGACCACGACCGCCCCGCCGGGATCGCGCAGCACGATGCGGGTCGGGCTGAACGCCAGGTGTCCGTCCTCGGGCGCGAACCAGCCGGCCAGCCAGAGCCGGGCGCGGATGCGGTTTCGTACGGGGACGGGCGCGACGTCGGCGAACTCGAGCACGGCGGACGGCTCTCCGCGTGGCGCGCAGATCGCGGCCGCGGCGAGCATGCTGTCGTCCGGCAGACGCAGCAGCACGCGGCCGTCCTCGGCGACGGTGTGGACGCCGATGAACTCTTCGCGGCCGCCCTCCGCGGTCACCGCGCAGGACCATGCCGTGGCCAGCACGGTGCGGGCACGCTGCGCCGTTGCCGGCACGGCGGTCCAGGTGTGACGGTCACCCATCCGAACCTCCTTAGGTAAGCCTTGCCTAACCTACCGAAGATCGAGGCCGACGCCAACCACATCCAGCCCTTTTCCCTGCGGACGTGCCGTCAGGGCTGTGCTGTCCAGTGCACGGGTCGGGTGACTGAACCCGGAAGTCTCGTACCGGCGCTGCCCCTGGCCGCGTTGAGCTGGGGCTGGGTCAGGAAGAAGGCGCCGGTCAGGTCGGCGTCCGTGAGGTCGGCGTCGCGGAGATCCGCGCCGATGAGGTCCGCGCCCCGAAGATCGGCGCCGGTCAGGTCGGCGGCGATGAGGTAGGCACCGCGCAGGTCGGCGCCACTGAGATCGGCGCCCTTGAGACGGGCGCCCATGAGGTCGGCGCCCCGGCGGTCCTTCTTGCGGCCACGCGCCCCTGCCCGCACCCGTTCACCAGCCGGCCCGGCCCGCACCAGCTCGCTCGTCCGCAGCAGGAGCACATTGACCTTCTGCCGGTGCGCTCCCACGTCCAGCTCTCCGAGTTCCTCCGGGGTTTGAAGGGTGAGCCGCTCGGTTTCGCGCAGCAGCCGGCGGAGGTCGGCGTGGACCGGCCGGGCGGCGGACAGGGTCAGCGCCTCCGTCAGGTACCAGAGCAGTTCATGGAGTTGCCGTACGACGGGAAAGACGTCGAACATCCGCCGGGCGTGCTCCCCGGTCCCCGCCCGCCAGTCCTCCCCGCCGAAGGTGACCTGCGAGACCTTCTGCCCGGCGCCGAAGCAGTCGTAGACGGTGCAACCCGGGAAGCCGCGCTGCCGCAGCTCGGTGTGGATGCCGCAGCCGAAGTCGGTTCGCAGGTGGGAGCACGGCCGCCCCGCCTCCTTGTCGACCGCGAAGTCCGCCGAGGCCGAGAAGGGCAGCGCGACACAGCAAAGGCCGAAGCACCGGGTGCAGTCCGCGCGCAGATCCTGGAGGTCGAGGTGGTTGTCCTGCATGACGATCAGCCTACGTCGGGCTCAACTCGACCCATCCGACTCGCCTCCGTCGAACGAATCCTCACCGATGAATTTTCTGCGCTGTGGGGGTCTCCACATACAGAAGAAAACAAGCTCCGCTACTACGGAGATACGAGCCCAACTCAGGTACGAGCCATACGAACCAAACGAAGCAAACGAACCGAGGAGAGCGTCATGTGCACCCACCAGCCCCCGTGCCCGACCGCCGAGAGCCCCGACCACCACGCCGCCGTGATCGTGTCCGCACACCCCGAGCAGGGCTGGTACCGGCTGTGCAACGGCACCATCGTCTTCGACGACACCGGCGAACTCCTCCCGGACGGCCGGATCGTGAACCCGCTGCGCGCCCTCCGCACCTTGACCGTGGCGGCCTGAGCCGGCCTCAGTGACCGAGATCCAGCCGTTCCAGCCGCTCCGGGTCGGCCAGAATGCAGATGTCGACGATCCTTCCGTCCACGACGGTGACCCCCATGACTCCCATCGGCTGCCCCTCCACCACGATGACGACACCCACCGCGCCATTGACCAGTACGAGCCGCGAGGACTCCGCCATCTGCCGGAACATGAGCGCCTGTCCGGCCACCGCCGCGGCACCGCGGACCAGTTTGGACGCCGCGGCGCCCCGTACGACCGTCCCGGAGTCCGCGCGCAGCACCACATCGGGGTCGAGGACGGTGAGGAGCGCCTCGAAGTCGCCGTCGCGCGCGGCGGCGAGGAAGGCGTCGAGGACCTCGCGCTGCCGGCCGAGGTCCGGATCGGGCGCCGGGGTGGCACCCTGAACCCGGCGACGTGCCCGGCTGGCCAGCTGACGGGTCGCGGCCGGAGAGCGGTCCACGATGGACGCGATGTCGCCGAAGGGCACGGCGAACATGTCGTGCAGCACGAACGCGAGCCGCTCGCCCGGCTCCAGCGTCTCCAGCACCACCAGCAGGGCGAGCCCGACCGAATCGGCCAGCAGCACCTCCTGCTCGGGGTCGATCCGCTCCAGCGGGCTGACGACCGGGTCGGGTACGTATGTGTCGAGCCTGTCGATGGACTCCTCGCGCCGTGCGGTGCGCGAGCGCAGCATGTCCAGGCAGACGCGGCCGACGACGGTGGTCAGCCAGGCGGCGAGGTTCTCGATCGCGTCGGAGTCGGAGCGGCTCAGCCGCAGCCAGGCCTCCTGGACGGCGTCCTCCGCCTCACTCAGTGAGCCGAGCATCCGGTAGGCGACCGCCCTCAGGCGGTCGCGGTGGTCCTCGAACCGCCGTGCCAGATCCGTCTGGCGCGCGTACTCGTCCCTCGCCGTCACTGTCTTCCCCCGTGTCCTGTCGGAACAACTGCCGTCCGAGTCACTACCGGCTGAAGAGCTCGAAAGCCACGGCCGGCTTCCCGCCGAAGCGTTCGCCCATCGTCTGCGCGTGGCCGGTCAGGAAGCCACGGACGTACGTCTCCGGGTCCTCACGCGTCAACACCTCGATATAGGTGCGGTGTTCGAGCAGAGACCGCACCCCGCGCTCCAGTCCCGGCGTGGCGTCCACCGCGTGCGTGGGGCTCGCCGAACCGGCGACGGCGACCCAGCGGACCCCGTCCCAGGGTTCGAGGCCCTGGTCGGCGAGTTCGGGAAAGATCCACCGGTTCCCCGCGTCCCCGGCCGCGTCGAGCGTGGCCCGCCCCACGGCGACATGGTCCGGCGTGTTCCAGGCGACCCCGCCCCAGGTGTCCCGGTGGTTGAGCGTGATCACCAGCTCGGGCCGGTGCTTGCGGATCGCCGCCGCGATGTCCCGCCGCAGCGCGATGCCGTACTCGACGACCCCGTCCTGGTGATCGAGGAACTCCACCTCACTCACCCCGACGACGGCCGCACTGGCCCGCTGCTCCCGCTCCCGCAGCGGGCCGCACTCGGCCGGCTCCAGTGTGTCGATGCCGGCCTCGCCGCGGGTCGCCAGTACGTACGCGATCTCCCGGCCCGCGTCCGTCCACGCGGCGATCGCCGCCGAGCAGCCGTACTCGAGGTCGTCCGGGTGCGCCACCACGGCGAGAGCCCGCTGCCAGTCGTCGGGCATGGGCTTGAGCTGGTCGTTGGTCGGCTCCGTCATGGTTCGCAGGTTACGTTCAGACCTCGTCCCGTGACAGGGCGATCAGCCGGTCCAGTACGCGCGGACCGCCCGCCCGTACTCCGTCGTGCTCGAACTCGTTCGTCACCCACGCACGCAGCCCCCGGATGCTCCGCGCCGTCCGCAGCGAGTGATCGGTGTCGACGTACATGTCGTCGTGGTAGACGGCCGCGGCGACGGGGACCTCGTTGGCGGCGAGGCGGGCGGGGTCGTACAGCGGGGGCCAGTCCGTGCGTTCGGCGAGGAGGTCCGCCGTCGCGCGCAGCGGACGCAGGGACGGGTCGCAGTCGAAGGTCCACGGGTGCACGGACTCACCGGTGAACAGCACGGGGCCGTCGCCCGCGAGGGTCTTGGCCGCGTCGAACTGCGGGAACTCCGAGCGGACCCGCTCGGCGGACCAGGCGGTGGGCCGCTCGCCCTGGCCGTAGCAGGCCTCGTGCACCAGCGCGTACAGCGGGTGGCCCGCGAACGAGAGGGCGGACTGGACGTCCTCCTGGAAGGCGTCGGAGAGGGCCTGGCCCTGGGCGGTGCGGACGAAGGCGTGTTCCAGGAGGTAGTGCAGCCGGTGGCTGCCCTCGCTGCCGCCCAGGAGGATGCCGAGGGACTGGAAGGCCTCGACGGTGAGGCGGTAGCCGCCGTTCAGGACCGGCTCGTGCCGCAGCAGGTACTCGGCGATCTGCCGCGCCCGCTCGACGTCCTGCGGGTAACGCGCGTAGTGCGCGGCGACCTTGCGCTCGATACGCGGGTACGCGGCCCGGTAGACGTCGTCCGCGTGCCCGTCCAGGGTCGGCAGGCCGCCGGTGATCAGGGCGGCGCGCAGGCCTTCGGGCGCGGTCGACAGGTAGGTCACCGTGCAGAAGCCGCCGAAGCTCTGGCCGAGAACCGTCCAGGGGACGCCGCCGGTGACCGTGGGGCGGATGGCCTCGCAGTCGCGGACGATGGAGTCGGCGCGGAAGTGCGCGAGGTAGTCGGCCTGTTCGCTCGGGCCGCCGCGCAGCGGAAGGGTCTGGCGGTTGGCGGGGGTGGAGTGGCCCGTGCCGCGCTGGTCGAGCAGCAGTACCCGGTACTCCTTGAGGGCGCGGCCGAGCCAGGCCTGCTTCCCGATGAAGCGGTTGGCGCCGAAGCCGGGGCCGCCCTGAAGGTAGACCAGCCAGGGCAGGTCCTGGACAGCCTTGTCGCTCTTGTCGCTCGCGACTACTTCACGGGCGTACAGCTCGATCGTCTCCCCGTTCGGGTCGTCGTGGTCGAGGGGCACCGTGAAGCGGCGGTCGGCGAGGACCACGCCGGGCTGACGGTAACTGACGCTCAATGCGGCTCCCGAGGACGTACGGACCTTTCAGGGCCAGTTCAGCACATGGTCCTCAGCGGGGCGGCAGGCTGGAGCGGCGTACGACGAGTTCCGGCTGGAGTACGACGCTCCGGTGCTCGTGCGGGACCGGTGCCGTCTCGGCCTCGGTCTCCTCCAGGAGGAGTTCGGCGGCGAGCGCGCCCATGGTCACGGCGGGCTGCCGTACGGAGGTGAGGGGGACGGCGGCTGCCGCCGCGAACTCGATGTCGTCGTAGCCGACGATCGCGAGGTCGTCGGGCACGGACACCCCGGCCGCGAACATCGCCTGCAGAACGCCGAGCGCGAGCAGGTCGTTGGCGCAGAAGACGGCGGTCGGGCGCTCGGCGAGGCCGAGGAGCCGCGCACCGGCGTCGCGCCCCGCGGCCACGTCGAGCCGCTCGGTGGGCAGTTCACGCAGACACTCGGCACCGAGGCCGGCCTCGGCCAGCGCGTTCAGCGCACCCGTCCGCCGGTCCCTGACCTGGTTGAGGCCGGGCGGTCCGCTCACATACGCGATGGAGCGGTGGCCCGCGTCGACCAGATGGCGTACGGCGAGCGCTCCGCCCGCCACGTCGTCGACCGAGACCGAGCACTCGGTGGTGCCCTCGGCGACCCGGTCGACGAGCACGAACGGGATGCCGTGGCGCCGGAACGCCGCGATGTTCCGCCCGGTCGCGTCGGCGGGCGTGAACAGCACGCCCCGCACCCGCTGCTCGGCGAAGAGCGACAGGTAGTCGGCCTCCTCGCCCGGGCTCTGTGCGCTGTTGCAGACCATCACGCCGAGCCCGGCGTCACGGGCGGCGCGCTCGGCGCCGCGGGCCACGTCCACGAAGAACGGGTTGCCCATGTCGAGGACGAGCAGGCCCATGATCCGGCTGCGCCCGGCCCGCAGCTGACGCGCCGACTCGCTGCGGACATAGCCGAGCCGGTCTATCGCGGACAGCACACGGGCACGGGTCTCGGAGGCGACCGTGTCCGGCCGGTTGATGACGTTCGAGACCGTGCCCACGGAGACTCCGGCGACGCGGGCGACATCCTTGATACCCACCGACTGGGCCATCAGGCAGAGACCTCCAGGGTGACGAGGGGCGGCGGGCAGGCCTTCACATTACCGGCGCGCCCGCCGCTGTGAGCAGCGGTCACGCGGGCAGCCGGAAGTCGATGACGTGGAGCGCCGAGGGCGTCGTACCGCTGGACTTCTCCTGGTACATGAACGACAGGACTCCGTCCTGCGCGATGCGCGTCTCGTCGGTCACGACCTCGCCGAAGGCGTTGAGCCCGGCGCCGTCGAACAGCAGCCTCCAGTCCGTGTGTCCGGAGGCCGCGGAAGCTCCGGCGATCCGGCCGAACGGGAAGATCGCGTACGCGTTGTTGTACTTGTCCATGACCAGCTTGGTGCGCTGACTGGAGTTCAGCGGGACCGGTATCTCGGTCTTCTGCCAGGGGCCGGAGGAGCTCTTGCGGACGAGGAAGGCACGTCCGTTGGCGGTGCGGTCGGCGACGTAGTTCGTCGTGCACTGACCGAAGCGGCCGGGTACGTAGCTGATGATGGCGTGCGGGCGGCCGGCCGAGTCGGTGAACTGGCTTTCCTGGTTCATCAGCGAGTGGTCGGGATTGAGCGGGTCCACGACGAGCCCTGCGTCGGTGACGGAAACCCTGTCGGCGCTGCCGGAGCTTCCGGTGGTGCCGACGACGGCGCCCGCGTTGTTGCGCCAGGTGCGGCCCCGGTCGTCCGAGTAGACATAGCCGGTGTCGTGGTTGGTGATGCCGCCGCCGTTGCACATCACGGCGGCGTTCTGCTCACGCCAAGTGAACATGGCGTGCAGGCGCCCGTTGCGGTCGTAGTCGATGCCGTGCAGGTACATGTTGCGGGCCGTGCTGGAGCCGTGCTCGCTGGTGTAGGTGCCGGTGGAGCTGGTCCACTCGCCGAGGTTGGTCCACCTGGTGCCGTCGTACTCGGCGAGTGCGTTGCGGCCGTTGCCGGAGACCGCCACGCGGTAGCTGAGCTGGAGCCGGCCCTCGGGCGTCGAGATGAACTGCGGGTACGTGAACTGCGAGGTGAGCGCGAGCCCGTCGAGGGTGGACTGCGGTGCGCCGAAGCGGCTCGTGGTCCAGCTCAGCCCGGCGGGGTTGTCGAGGAGCCCGGCCACGGACTTCACGTAGGTGAAGCCGTCGCTGTGAGAGTCCATGTTGAGGTGCAGCCGGCCGTCGATCTTGGAGACGCCCATGGAGATGACGTTGTGGGAGTCGTTGTACCGGAGCGTGTGGCCGACCTTGACGGTGGACCAGGTGCTCGCGCCGAGCGCACGGCGGCCGACGACGGCGTTGCGGTCGGCGGTGTACCAGACGGCGTACTGGTAGCCCTTGTAGGTCAGCAGCCCGTTCTTCTGGAACGCGTTGTTGTTGACCAGGCCGTCGTACGACACGAAGAAGATGGCCTGGCTGTCCAGCGTGGAGCTGCCGATGCGCGTGACCGAGGGACCGGGGTCGGCAGCCCGTGCGGCACCGGCGCCGATGACCGGGCCGGCCACGGCACTGAGGATGGTGCCGGCCAGCAACGTGCGTCTTCTCATCTCGGGGGACTCCTTTGTCGGGCGAGATCGAGCACTTCAGTGGGAACGGTGTTCTGTCAGGCGAGGTGGAACACCTCGGTGAGCGGCTTCATCGCCTCGTCGGGCCGGGCGCCGTCCAGCGACTCGAAGAACGGCGCCATCTCCGCCTGCCAACGGGCGTTGACCTCCGCGGCCTCCATGCCGGCCTGGGCCGCCGCGAAGTCCTCGGTCTCCAGATAGCCGACGAGCAGGCCGTCGTCGCGCAGGAAGAGCGAGTAGTTGTGCCAGCCGGTGGCCGAGAGCGCTTCGAGCATCTCCGGCCACACGGCGGCGTGCCGCTCGCGGTACTCGGCGATCCGGTCCTCGCGGACCTTCAGCAGAAAGCACACGCGCTGCATCAAGGACCCTCCGGGTCTAGAAGTTGAAGTCGTCGATGTTCTTCGCGTCGAACACGGTCGGCTTGCCGAGGTTGATCACGCCGTCCTTGCCGATGGTGTACTCGCCCATGTCACCGGCGGTGAACTTCTCGCCCTCCTTGCCGGTGATCTGGCCCGAGGCCAGCGCCACGGACGTACGCGCGGCCAGCTCGCCGAGCTCCGCCGGGTTCCACAGCTCGAACGCGTCGACGGTGCCGTTCTTGACGTACTTGCGCATGTCGTTCGGGGTGCCGAGGCCCGTCAGCTTGACCTTGCCCTTGTACTTGGAGCCGGACAGGTACTGGGCGGCAGCCTTGATGCCGACGGTGGTCGGGGAGATGATCCCCTTCAGGTTCGGGTACTCCTGGAGCAGGCCCTGGGTCTGCTGGAAGGACTTCTGGGCGTCGTCGTCACCGTAGGCGACCTTGACGAGCTTCATGTCCTTGTACTTGGGATCCTTGAGCTCGTCCTCCATGAAGTCGATCCAGACGTTCTGGTTCGTCGCCGTCTGCGCGGCGGACAGGATCGCGATCTCACCCTTGTAGCCGATCTGTTCGGCGAGCAGCTGCACCTCGGTACGGCCCAGGTCCTCGGCGCTGGCCTGCGAGACGAAGGCGTTGCGGCAGTCGGGCTTGGTGTCGGAGTCGTAGGTGACGACCTTGATGTCGTTGCTCATGGCCTGCTTGAGCGCGGTGCACAGGGCACCCGGGTCCTGCGCGGACACGGCCATCGCGTCGACCTGCTGCTGGGTGAGCGTGTTCACGTAACTCACCTGTCCCGCGGTGTCGGTGGCGCTGGACGGGCCGACCTCCTTGTACTTCGAGCCCAGCTCCTTGAGGGCCGCCTCGCCGCCCTTGTCGGCGGTGGTGAAGTACGGGTTGTTGACCTGCTTGGGCAGGAACCCGACGGTCAGGCCCTTCTTCAGTGCAGCGTTCGGGTCGGCCTTGCCGGCCGTGGCGGCGGCGCCGCCCTCCTTGCTGACGTCTTCCTTGGTGGTACCGCCGCCGCAGGCGGTGGCGGCGAGAGCGAGCGAGGTGACGGCGGCGAGCGCGACGGCGCTGCGGCGGAGAGATGACTTGCGCATGAGGGGATCCTTTTGCGGAGTGGAGTGGGGTTGCGCCCCGTAGGGGCGCGGGGAACTGCGCGACCAGCCACAGACGGCCCGCAGCTTTCGAACGGCCCTTTCAGCGGAGCGCTACCGCTTTTCGGCCCGCCCTCGCGATGGAGATCTGCCGTGCGACCCGGGGGCCGAGCACGGAGACGACGAGCAGTACGCCGGTGACGACGATCTGCGACTGGGCGGAGACGTCCTGGATGCTCATCACGTTCTGCAGCGCGCCGAGCAGGAAGACTCCCGCGATCGCGCCGCCGAGCGTGCCCTTGCCTCCGTCGAAGTCGATGCCGCCGAGCAACACGGCGGCCACGACGGAGAGTTCGAGACCCGTGGCGTTGTCGAAGCGGGCGCTGGCGTAGTGCAGCGCCCAGAAGATGCCGGTGAGCGAGGCCATCAGGCCGGTCAGGGTGAACAGGATCAGCTTCTGCCGCTTCACCCGGAGGCCGGCGAACCGTGCGGCCTCCTCGCTCGCGCCGATCGCGAAGAGCGAGCGCCCGAACGGGGTGGCGTGCAGCGCGACCACGGCGATCGCGAGCAGCACGAGGAAGGGGAAGAAGGCGTACGGGATGAAGGTGTCCCCGATGCGTCCGGACGCGAAGTCCAGGTACTGGGCGGGGAAGTCGGTCACCGCGTCCGAGCCGAGCACGATCTGTGCGATGCCCCGGTAGGCGGCGAGGGTGCCGATGGTGACGGCGAGGGAGGGCAGCCCGAGCCGGGTCACCAGCAGGCCGTTGATCAGCCCGCAGACCACGCCGAGCAGCAGGCAGATCGGGATGATCGTCTCGATGGTCATGCCCTGGTTCCACAGCGCGCCCATCACGGCACCGGACAGTCCGGCCGTGGAGGCGACCGAGAGGTCGATCTCGCCGGCCACGACGAGCAGCGTCATCGGCAGGGCGATCAGCGCGATCGGCAGGGTGTTGCCGATCAGGAACGACAGGTTGAGGGCGTTGCCGAAGCCGTCGACGGTGGTGAAGGACAGCAGCAGGACGACGATGAGGAGGGCGCCGACAACCGTGTCCCAGCGGACGGCGCGCCCGAGCAGCGAGTCAGCCATGGCGGGCGTTCCTCTTCTTCAGGGCGGACGCCACGCGCAGGGCGACGATGCGGTCGACCGCGATGGCGAGGATGAGCAGGATGCCGTTGATGGCGAGCACCCAGACCGAGCTGACGCCGAGGGCGGGCAGCACGCTGTTGATGGAGGTCAGCAGCAGGGCGCCGAGTGCGGCGCCGTAGACGCTGCCGGAGCCGCCGGTGAAGACGACGCCACCGACCACGACCGCGCTGACGACGGTGAGTTCGTAGCCGTTGCCGGTGCCGGAGTCGACGTTGCCGAACCGGGCCAGGTACAGCGCGCCGGCCAGACCCGTGAGGGCTCCGCAGAAGGTGTACGCGACCAGGATCCGCTTGCGTACCTGGATGCCGGCGAGCCGGGCGGCCTCGGGGTTGGAGCCGAGGGCGTACAGCTCGCGTCCGCTGCCGAAGTGCTTGAGGTAGTAGGCGGTGGCGATCAGTACGGCCAGCGCGATCAGGGCGAGATAGGGCACCGCCCAGATGCCGCCGGAGCCGAAGTCCGCGAATCCGTCGGGGAGATCGGCCGCCGTGATCTGCCGTGAGCCGACCCAGATGGAGTCGATGCCTCGGATGATGTAGAGCGTGCCGAGGGTGACGACGAGGGCGGGCACCTGGCCGAGGCTGACGAGCAGTCCGTTCAGCAGCCCGATGCCGACACCGAGCAGGACGGCCAGGGCGATGGCCACGACGGAGTTGCCGCCGCCCTGGAGGTACGTACCGGCGGCGAAGGCGCTGATGCCGAGGGTCGAACCGACCGACAGGTCGACGTTCCGGGTGATCACGACCAGCGACTGGCCGGTGGCGACCAGCATCAGGATCGTCGCGTTCAGCAGCAGGTCCTTGATGCCCTGTTCGGACAGGAACTCGCTGTTGCCCGCCTGGGTGACGGCGATCATCACCAGGAAGACGACCAGGATGGCGAGTTCGCGCATCTTGAAGACCCGGTCGACAAGTCGCGTACCGCTCGACTTCTCCACTTCGGCGGGGGGCGCCGGGGGTGCGGTGACCGTCATGCGGCGGCCCTCCCCGTGGCAGCGGCCATCACGGTTTCCTCGGTGGCTTCGGTGCGGGGGATCTCGGCGGTGAGCCGGCCCTCGTGCATCACGAGCACGCGGTCGGCCATGCCGAGGATCTCGGGCAGGTCGGAGGAGATCATCAGGACGGCGACCCCGTCGGCGGCCAACTCGCTGAGCAGCCGGTGCACTTCGGCCTTGGTACCGACGTCGATGCCGCGTGTGGGCTCGTCGACGATCAGTACCTTCGGGCCGGTGGCGAGCCACTTGGCGAGGACGACCTTCTGCTGGTTGCCGCCGGACAGGGTGTTCACCGTGTCGGCGATCCGGGCGTACTTGACCTGGAGCTTGACGGCCCAGTCCAGGGAGCGGCTGCGCTCGGCGCCGCGGTCCATGAGGCCCGCCTTCACGGTCGTACGCAGCCCGGTCAGACCGATGTTGCGCTCGATGGACATGTCCATCACCAGGCCCTGGGCCCGCCGGTCCTCGGGGACGAGGGCGAGCCCGGCGGCCATGGCCATGGACGGCGCGCCGTTCGCCAGCGTCCGCCCGTCCACCTCGACCTCGCCGGCGTCCCAGCGGTCGATGCCGAAGACGGCTCGCGCCACCTCCGTACGACCGGCTCCGACGAGTCCGGCGAGACCGACGATCTCGCCGCGCCGGACGTCGAAGGAGACGTCGGTGAAGACGCCCTCGCGGGTCAGCCGGCGCACGCTCAGGGCCACCTCGCCCGCCCGTACGTCCTGCTTGGGGTACAGCTCCTCGAGATCGCGGCCGACCATGCGGCGTACGAGGTCGTCCTCGGTCATGCCGTCCAGCGGCTCGCTGGAGATCAGGGCGCCGTCGCGCAGGGTCGTGACCCGCCGGCAGATCTTGAAGATCTCTTCCAGCCGGTGAGAGATGAACAGCACCGCGGCGCCCTGCTCGCGCAGAGTACGGACGACTCCGAAGAGACGCGCCACCTCACTGCCGGTCAGAGCGGCCGTCGGCTCGTCCATGATCAGGACGCGGGCGTCGAAGGAGAGCGCCTTGGCGATCTCGACGATCTGCTGGTCGGCGATGGACAGGCCGCGTGCGGGGCGGTCGGGGTCGAGTTCGACGCCGAGGCGCTGCATCAGGGCCAGCGTCGCCGCGTGCGTGGCCTTGTGGTCGATGCGGCCGAGAGCGCGCCGGGGCTGGCGGCCCATGAAGATGTTCTCGGCGATCGACAGGTCGGGGAAGAGGGTGGGTTCCTGGTAGATCACGGCGATGCCCGCGTCGCGGGCGTCGGCGGGACCGTGGAAGACGGTGGGCTCGCCGTCCAGCAGCACCTGGCCGGCGTCCGGTCGGTGCACCCCGGCGAGCGTCTTGATGAGGGTCGACTTGCCCGCGCCGTTCTCTCCGGCGAGTGCGTGCACCTCGCCGGGGAACAGTTCCAGGGACACGTCCCGCAGGGCGCGTACGGCACCGAAGGACTTCGAAATGTCCTTGAGTGCCAGCACGGGGGCCGGACCCGTGTCGGACGGGTGGGTCATTAGGGCTCCTCAGCGACGCGGGGCGGGCGGCCTCACGACGTCGTGAAAGGTTTCAACTGGATTGCCGGGACGTTAGGCAGGTCACCCAGGTCACGTCAATGGGTCCCGGGCGAAAATTTCGATAGCCAGAGGTCACAACCGAGTCACGGAGCGAAGTCCTTGCCGTAGGGGTTGACAGTCCTACGGGTGGCTCATAGCTTCCCGTTCTGAATCGTTTCAGACTGATGCTCTTCACACCCATGTCATCCACACCCGAAGTCACAGGAGTCCCGAAGTGACCGAGCTCGCAGCGGTGAAGGCCGCCCTCAAGACCCAGGCCGTAGAGACGCCGTCATGGGCGTACGGGAATTCGGGGACCCGCTTCAAGGTGTTCGCGCAGGCCGGAGTCCCGCGCAATCCTTTCGAAAAGCTGGACGACGCGGCGAAGGTGCACGAGTTCACCGGGGCGGCGCCGAGCGTCGCGCTGCACATCCCCTGGGACAAGGTCGACGACTACGCGGCGCTGGCCAAGTACGCGCAGGACCGTGGCGTGAAGCTCGGCACCATCAACTCCAACACTTTCCAGGACGACGACTACAAGCTCGGCAGCGTCTGCCACGCCGACGCGGTGGTGCGCCGCAAGGCTCTTGATCACTTGCTCGAGTGCGTGGACATCATGGACGCGACGGGTTCCAAGGACCTGAAGCTGTGGTTCGCGGACGGCACGAACTATCCCGGCCAGGACGACATCCGTGAGCGCCAGGACCGGCTCGCCGAGGCGCTGGCCGCTGTCTACGAGCGGCTCGGCGACGACCAGCGGATGCTCCTGGAGTACAAGTTCTTCGAGCCCGCCTTCTACACGACGGATGTCCCGGACTGGGGTACCGCGTACGCCCACTGCCTCAAGCTCGGGCCGAAGGCCCAGGTCGTGGTGGACACCGGGCACCACGCGCCCGGCACCAACATCGAGTTCATCGTCGCGACGCTGCTGCGTGAGGGGAAGCTCGGCGGGTTCGACTTCAACTCGCGCTTCTACGCCGACGACGACCTCATGGTCGGGGCTGCGGATCCGTTCCAGTTGTTCCGGATCATGTACGAGGTGATCCGCGGCGGTGGGTTCTCGCCCGATGTCGCGTTCATGCTCGACCAGTGCCACAACATCGAGGCGAAGATCCCGGCGATCATCCGGTCGGTGATGAACGTGCAGGAGGCTACGGCCAAGGCGCTTCTCGTTGACCGAGATGCGCTGGGCGTCGCCCAGAGGGGCGGTGACGTTCTTGAGGCGAACGCCGTGCTCATGGATGCGTATAACACTGACGTGCGGCCGTTGCTTCGTGAGGTGCGCGAGGAGATGGGGCTCGCCCCTGACCCGGTCGCCGCGTATCGCGCCTCCGGGTGGGCCGCGAAGATCGCTGAGGAGCGGGTTGGTGGAGAGCAGGCGGGTTGGGGTGCCTGATCGCTGCGTTTCGTCTGCCGAGTCAGGCCCGTTGCAGGCTGCGGGCCGGATGTGGCTGGTCGCGCAGTTCCCCGCGCCCCTTAAGGGGCGCCCCCCGGCACCCACGCTCCACAGGACCCCGAATACACGTACACACACATCCTGAAGGACTGATCACACCCATGGCAGCCCACCCCGAAGCCGATGCCCTTCTCTCCCGTTCTCACCGGCTCGGCGCCGATCCCCGTAACACCAATTACGCCGGTGGCAACGCCTCCGCGAAAGGTATCGACACCGACCCCGTGACCGGCGGTGATGTCGAGCTGATGTGGGTCAAGGGATCCGGTGGCGATCTCGGGACCCTCAAGGAGTCGGGGCTGGCCGTGCTGCGCCTGGACCGGCTGCGGGCGCTCACCGATGTCTACCCCGGTGTCGAGCGCGAGGACGAGATGGTCGCCGCGTTCGACTACTGCCTGCACGGCAAGGGCGGGGCGGCGCCGTCCATCGACACCGCGATGCACGGTCTGGTGGACGCGGCGCACGTGGACCACCTGCACCCCGACTCCGGTATCGCGCTCGCCTGTGCGGCCGACGGGGAGAAGCTGACCGCCGAGTGCTTCGGCGACACTGTGGTGTGGGTGCCGTGGCGCCGGCCCGGCTTCCAGCTCGGGCTTGACATCGCGGCCGTCAAGGAGGCCAACCCGCAGGCCATCGGGTGTGTCCTGGGCGGGCACGGGATCACCGCGTGGGGTGACACGTCCGAGGAGTGCGAGCGCAACTCGCTGCACATCATCCGGACCGCCGAGGCCTTCCTCGCCGAGCGGGGGAAGCCGGAGCCCTTCGGGCCGGTGATCGAGGGGTACGCGGCTCTCGGCGCCGTCGAGCGGCGGGAGCGGGCGGCGGCGCTGGCGCCGGTCATCCGTGGCATCGCCTCGCAGGACCGCCCGCAGGTCGGCCACTTCACCGACTCCGGGGTCGTCCTCGACTTCCTCGCGAGCGCCGAGCACCCGCGCCTCGCGGCCCTCGGCACCTCCTGCCCCGACCACTTCCTGCGGACGAAGGTCAGGCCGCTGGTCCTCGATCTGCCGCCGACCGCTTCCGTCGACGAGGCGATCGCCCGCCTCACGGAGCTGCACGCCGAGTACCGCGAGGAGTACGCCGCCTACTACCAGCGCCACGCTTTCCCCGACTCCCCCGCCATGCGCGGCGCCGACCCGGCGATCGTGCTCGTGCCCGGTGTCGGCATGTTCAGCTTCGGCAAGGACAAGCAGACCGCTCGGGTGGCCGGCGAGTTCTACGTCAACGCGATCAATGTGATGCGCGGGGCCGAGGCGGTCTCGACGTACGCGCCGATCGAGGAGTCGGAGAAGTTCCGTATCGAGTACTGGGCCCTCGAGGAGGCCAAGCTCCAGCGGATGCCGAAGCCCAAGCCGCTCGCCACGCGGGTGGCGCTGGTGACGGGTGCGGGCAGCGGCATCGGGAAGGCCATCGCCCACCGGCTTGCCGCCGAGGGCGCGTGTGTCGTGGTCGCCGACCTGAACGCGGAGGGCGCCGCCCAGGTCGCCGAGGAACTCGGCGGTCCCGACAAGGCCGTCGCCGTCACCGTGGACGTCACGTCCGAGGAGCAGATCGCCGAGGCCCTCAAGGCGGCGGCGCTCGCCTTCGGCGGGGTCGACCTCGTGGTCAACAACGCCGGTATCTCCATCTCCAAGCCCCTGCTGGAGACGACGGCGAAGGACTGGGACCTCCAGCACGACATCATGGCCCGCGGTTCGTTCCTCGTCTCGCGTGAGGCGGCCCGGGTGATGGTCCAGCAGGGTCTGGGCGGCGACATCGTCTACATCGCGTCGAAGAACGCCGTCTTCGCCGGCCCGAACAACATCGCGTACTCCGCGACCAAGGCCGACCAGGCGCATCAAGTCCGGCTGCTGGCCGCCGAGCTGGGCGAGCACGGCATCCGTGTCAACGGCGTCAACCCGGACGGTGTGGTGCGCGGTTCGGGGATCTTCGCGGGCGGCTGGGGCGCGCAGCGCGCCGCCACCTACGGGATCGAGGAGGAGAAGCTCGGCGAGTTCTACGCCCAGCGGACCATCCTCAAGCGCGAGGTGCTGCCGGAGCACGTCGCGAACGCCGTCTTCGCCCTGACCGGTGGGGACCTGACACACACCACCGGACTGCACGTCCCGGTCGACGCCGGCGTCGCCGCCGCCTTCCTGCGATGACCGCTCCGATGACGGCACCGATGACGGCACCGATCAAGTCGTACGCCGCGGTCGACCTCGGCGCGTCCAGCGGGCGCGTCATGGTCGGCCGCGTGGGACCGGAGTCGCTCGACCTCACCGAGGCGCACCGCTTCCCGAACCGGCCGGTGCGGACCCCCGAGGGGCTGCGCTGGGACATCCTCGCCCTGTACGCCGGGGTCCTCGACGGGCTGCGTGCGGCGGGGCAGGTCGACTCGGTCGGCATCGACAGCTGGGCCGTGGACTACGGGCTGCTGGACGCGGACGGCGCGCTGCTCGGCAACCCGGTGCACTATCGGGACGCGCGAACCGAGGGCGTCGCGGAGAAGGTGTGGGCGACGGTTCCGGCGGCCGAGCTGTATGCGGCGACCGGGCTTCAGTACGCGCCCTTCAACACGCTGTATCAGTTGGCGGCGGCTCGCTCTTCGGCCCAACTGGCGCACGCTCAGCGCCTGTTGCTGATCCCTGACCTGCTGACGTACTGGCTCACGGGTGAGGCGGGCACGGAGCTCACCAACGCCTCGACGACCCAGCTGATCGACCCGCGCACCCGCGACTGGGCGCACGATGTCGCATCCCGCCTCGGTATCGATCTGAGGCTGTTCGCACCGCTGCGGCGGCCCGGGGATCCCGCGGGCCTGCTGCGCCCGGAGGTCCTGGAGGAGACCGGGCTGACCGGTCCGGTCCCGGTGACCACGGTCGGGTCGCACGACACGGCGTCCGCGGTCGCGGCCGTCCCGGCCACCGGCGGCGAGCGTTTCGCGTACATCTGCACCGGCACCTGGTCGCTCGCGGGCCTGGAGCTGGACGCGCCCGTCCTGACCGAGGCGAGCCGGGCGGCGAACTTCACCAATGAACTGGGGCTTGACGGCACGGTCCGTTATCTCCGGAACATCATGGGGCTGTGGCTGCTGCAGGAGTGCGTACGGGCCTGGGGGGACCCGGATCTGCCGACGCTGCTGAGCGAGGCGGCCGAGGTGCCCCCGCTGCGGTCCGTCGTGGACGCCGGGGACGCGGCGTTCCTGGCCCCCGGCCGGATGCCGTCCCGCATCGCCGACGCGTGCCGGGACTCGGGCCAGCCGGTGCCAGGGTCCCCCGCCGAGGTCACCCGCTGCATCCTCGACTCGCTCGCCCTCGCCCACCGCCGGGCGATCGCCGAGGCCCAGGCACTCGCCGACCATCCGGTCGACGTCGTCCACATCGTCGGCGGCGGCACCCGCAACGCCCTGCTGTGCCAGCTCACGGCCGACGCCTGCGGACTCCCGGTCGTGGCGGGCCCGGCGGAGGCCGCCGCCCTCGGCAACGTCCTCGTCCAGGCCCGCGCCGACGGCCTGGTCGGCGACCGCACGGCGATGCGCGCACTGCTGTCCCGTACGCAGCCGTTGACGCGGTACGAGCCGCGGGGGTCCACTGCGGTGTGGCGGTCGGCCGAAGACCGACTCGCCCAGCGGTGAAACAGGGGTTGCCATCCCGCGCCCCTCAGGGGCGCGGGGAACTGCGCGAGCAACCACAGGCGGCCCGCAGCCCTGGACGGCGAGTCCAACAACGGCGGGTCAGAATCGGCGCCCCGAGCGAACGGCACCCTCATTCCCGCAGAGCTAAGCGCAGCGTAATGTGCACACATCCGATGATCGACCTCGAGGAGCCGCGATGCGTGTCGCCCTGTTCCTGACCTGTGTCAACGACACGCTGTATCCGGAAACCGGCCGTGCCGTGGTGAAACTGCTGACCAGGCTGGGCGTCGACGTCGACTTCCCGATGGGCCAGACCTGTTGCGGGCAGGCGCACTACAACACCGGCTATCGCCATGAGGCCGAGCCGCTGGCCGAGCATTTCTCCGATGTCTTCGGAGGGTACGAGGCAATCGTGACACCGTCCGGATCGTGTGGCGCGATGGTGCGGGAGCTGTATCCGCGGATGGGCGAGCGGGCCCGCGCGGAGGGCCGCGGGGACACCCTCGCGCGCACGCTCGCTCCGGTCGTGCCCAAGACGTACGAGCTCACGGAGTTCCTGGTGGACGTTGTGGGCGTGACGGACGTCGGCGCGTACTACCCGCACACCGTCACGTATCACCCGACCTGCCACGGCCTGCGCAGTCTGGGCCTCGGCGACCGTCCGCGCCGACTCCTCCAGGCGGTCAGGGGACTCGAGCTCCGGGAGCTGCCCGGGGCCGACGAGTGCTGCGGCTTCGGCGGCACGTTCGCCGTGAAGAACTCCGATGTCTCGGCGGCGATGGGCGCCGACAAGGTCCGTAACGCCGAGTCGACGGGCGCGGAGGCGCTGTGTGCCGCGGACAACTCCTGTCTGATGCACATCGGCGGCACGATGGCCCGCCTCAGAACGGAGATGCGGCCGGTGCACATCGCGGAGATCCTGGCGAGCACGGAAGAGGAGCCCCTGACATGACTCTTGGCATGAACGGGCGCACCGTAGAGGAGTCGAGCGCATGAGCGGCACCTTCGTCGGCATGCCGGCCTTCCCGAAGGCCGCGCACGAAGCCGTCTACGACCAGACCCTGCGCGGCAATCTGCGGCACGCCACGCACACGATCCGCGCCAAGCGCGCCAAGGCGGTCGCGGAGGTGTCCGACTGGGCGGCGCTGCGCGAGGCGGGCAAGCAGATCAAGGACCACACGCTGCGTCATCTCGACCGGTACCTGGTGCAGTTGGAGGAGTCGGTCACGGCGGCCGGCGGCATCGTCCACTGGGCCGCCGACGCGGACGAGGCCAACCGGATCGTCGCCGATCTGGTGAAGATGACCGGCGAGACCGAGGTCGTGAAGGTCAAGTCCATGGCCACGCAGGAGATCGGGCTCAACGAAGCGCTGGAGGCCGAGGGCATCCACGCGTACGAGACCGACCTCGCCGAGCTCATCGTGCAGTTGGGCAAGGACCGGCCCTCGCACATCCTCGTCCCCGCGATCCACCGCAACCGCGGCGAGATCCGCGACATCTTCGCCCGCGAGATGAGCGAATGGGGCCGCCCGGCCCCGGAGGGGCTCACGGACACGCCCGCCGAACTGGCCGAGGCCGCCCGTCTGCATCTCCGCGAGAAGTTCCTGCGCGCCAAGGTCGGCATCTCCGGTGCCAATTTCATGGTCGCCGAGACCGGCACGATGGTGGTCGTCGAGTCCGAGGGCAACGGCCGTATGTGCCTGACCCTGCCCGAGACGCTGATCTCGGTCGTCGGCATCGAGAAGATCGTGCCCACCTGGCGGGACCTGGAGGTCTTCCTCCAGACGCTCCCGCGTTCCTCGACGGCCGAGCGCATGAACCCGTACACCTCGATGTGGACGGGCACGACGGACTCCGGGACGGCGGACGGCCCACAGACCTTCCATCTGGTCCTCATCGACAACGGCCGCACCGACACGCTCGCCGACGAGGTCGGCCGTCAGGCCCTGCGCTGCATCCGCTGCTCGGCGTGTCTCAATGTCTGCCCGGTGTACGAGCGGGCGGGCGGCCATGCGTACGGCTCGGTCTACCCGGGCCCGATCGGCGCCATCCTCAGTCCTCAACTCCGGGGCACCGCAAGCGAGATCGACGCCTCGCTGCCGTACGCCTCCTCGTTGTGCGGCGCCTGCTACGAGGTGTGCCCGGTGGCGATCGACATCCCCGAGGTGCTGGTGCATCTGCGGGAGCGGGTCGTGGAGGGGGGGCCGGTGACCCGGGAGGGCAACAAGGTCGTACTCAAGCCCGCGAAGGGACACGCCGCCGAGCGGGCCGCGATGCGTGCGGCACGCTGGGCGTTCAGCCACCCGGGCGCCCTGCGCACCGGCCAGCGGCTCGCATCGCGCAGCCGCCGGTTCCATCCCCGTACGCTGCCCGGCCCCGGCAAGGCGTGGAGCGCGACCCGCGATCTGCCACCGGTGCCCGCGGAGCCGTTCCGCGACTGGTGGCAGCGCACGCACGGCGGGAAGGAGACGGGCAAGTGAGCACCAGGGATGTGATCCTCGGCCGGGTGCGGCGCGCGCTCGCGGACGTGCCACGCGGCGAAACGCCGTACGACCAGGCCGTTGACCGGAGTTATCTGCACGAGCACGGAGACCGGAGTGTCGAGCAGACGGTGGATCTGCTCGCCGAGAACCTGGCCGACTACCGGGCGATCGTGCACCGCTGCGCGGGCGACGGGCTGGCGGCCCTGATCGCCGGGCTGCTCGCCGAGCGGGGCTCGAAGTCGGTGGTCGTGCCGCCCGGCCTGGAGCAGGAGTGGCTGGCGGCGACCGACGTCACACGTGTGCCCGACCGTTCCGACAGCACACCGCACGATCTCGACCAGGTCGACAGCGTGATCACCGCGTGTGCGGTGGCGATCGCCGAGACCGGCACCATCGTGCTGGACGGCGGCCCGGACCAGGGCCGCCGCCGCATCACACTCGTCCCGGATCACCACATCTGTGTCGTACGGGTCCCGGACCAGGTCGTCTCCTCCGTCCCCCAGGCCCTCGTACGCCTCGACCCGACACGCCCGCTGACCTGGATCTCCGGCCCGTCCGCAACGAGCGACATCGAGCTGGACCGGGTCGAGGGGGTGCACGGTCCGCGCACCCTGGAGGTGGTGCTGGTGAGCGGCGAGCCCGGCAGAGAGTCCGATGACAGTCCGTCCGGGGGGCGTTGAACGGATCTCGCGCGGGCCTCGTACTTCACGGGAACAACGGGGCGGCCGACGGCTGTGGCTCATGGCCACGGAACAGTCGGCCGACCCCGTTTGACGTGTCAAGGAGGAACCCGACGGATGACCGCACACCGCCGCACCGCCGCCCTCGTCGGACTGGCTCCGCTGCTGCTCGCGGTGTGGGCCGCCGGGCCCGCTGTCGCACACGGGGCGCCGACGGACCCGGTCAGCCGGGTGGTGGCCTGCTCGCCCGATGGCGGGCAGCAGGCGAAATCCGCGGCCTGCGAGGCGGCCGTCGCCTCGGGAGTCGCCGCCTTCGACAATCTGCGCCTCGCCGGAGTCGGCGGCCGGGACCGGCAGGTCGTGCCCGACGGCGAGTTGTGCAGCGGGGGCCTCGACGCCTACCGCGGCCTCGACCTGGCTCGCGCCGACTGGCCCTCGACACGGCTGTCCGCCGGGGCGGACATGACGCTGACGTACCGGTCGACGATTCCGCACACGGGCACCTTCAAGCTGTTCCTGACGAAGAACGGCTACGACGCGACGAAGCCGCTGAAGTGGTCCGACCTGCCCTCCGAGCCCTTCGCGAGCGTCACGGACCCGTCGTTGGTGAACGGCTCCTACCGCATCGAGGCGAAGTTGCCGTCCGACCGGACCGGCCGCCATCTGCTCTACACGATCTGGCAGAACACGAGTACGTCGGACACGTACTACTCCTGCTCCGACGTCGTCTTCCCGGGTGGGAAGGACGAAGCCGCGTCCGAGGAAAAGTCCGGTGCCGAGGACAAGGCGAGTGCCGGCGCCGCGACGGACAAGCCCACGCAGCCCCCGGCGGATGACGCCGGCGTCCCCGGGACGTCGTCGACGGACATCACCAGCGCACCCGCGAAGTCCCCGGCCGACGACGTCACCAGCGCACCCGGTGACGCGGTGTCCTCCGACAGCTCCGCCGACGACGACCGTACGAACACGGCCCTGCCCCTCGTCGCGGGCGGCGCGGCGGGGCTTCTCATCACGGCGGGCGCGGCCTTCACCCTGCGGCGACGCCGCTGAACACGGGACCGCCGCTGAGCACGGAACCACTTCGGCGGACCGAACGTTTTCGGGAAGATCACGCAACCGACGACGTACGCCGCCCGACGGCTCTATCTT
Organism: Streptomyces scabichelini; assembly: GCF_011045015.1. Taxonomy (GTDB): domain Bacteria; phylum Actinomycetota; class Actinomycetes; order Streptomycetales; family Streptomycetaceae; genus Streptomyces; species Streptomyces scabichelini. The sequence goes on from NZ_JAAKZY010000007.1 coordinate 102,857, forward strand.
GGGCGGTAACTTCAGGCCAACTCGGAGCTGCCCCATGCCTCATGACATGCCGTTGATCAACAGCAGCGTGCCGCACTCCGCGCGCATCTGGAACTACTGGCTGGGGGGCAAGGACTGCTACGAGATCGACCGCGAGGTCGGGGACCAGATCCGCGAGGTGAACCCGGAGATCGTCCACATCGCCCGCGCCCAGCGGGCGTTCCTCAAGCGTGCCGTCACGTATCTGGCCGGTGAGGTCGGTATCCGCCAGTTCCTCGACGTCGGTACGGGACTGCCCACGTTCGACAACACCCACGAGGTCGCCCAGCGGATCAACCCCGGGGCGAGGATCGTGTACGTCGACCACGACCCGATCGTGCTGGCCCACGCCACGGCGTTGCTGACCAGCACCCCCCAAGGCGCCACCGACTACATCGACGCCGACCTGCGGAACCCGGACGCCATCCTGGAAGGTGCCGCCCGGACGCTGGACTTCGACCAGCCGGTCGCACTGATGCTGCTGGGCATCGCCGCCCACGTGCCCGACGACAGCGCCTTCGGGATCGTCGAGCGCCTGCTGGACGCCCTGCCGTCCGGCAGTCACCTCGTGTTCTGCGACAGCACCGAGGTGTTCCATCCGGAGGAGATGCGCGCCATGGTCGAGCAGTGGAACCAGGCGAGCGACAATCCCCGCACCAACCGCAGCCCCGACCAACTCGTCCGCTTCTTCGCCGGCCTCGAACTCCTCGATCCCGGCCTGGTGTCCGTCGCCCAGTGGCGCCCCGGGGCGTCCGTGCCCGCCGCCGCTCCGGAGGACGAGCCCCAGGCGGCGGACGAGCCCCAGGAAGTGGACAGCTTCGGCGGGGTGGCTCGCAAGCCGTAGCGGTGGCCTGTGTTCGACAGGCCTCTTAAAGTGACCGGGGCGGAATCATGCGCTCCCTTTGCCTGCGCTTGGTCTCCTGTACGCCTCCGCTTGCTTGCATGGAGGAATGGGCCACATCACGTTCCTCGAAGGGACGCCCGCCCGTTCCACCGAGGCCGGAGAAAAGGACGTATGACACCACCGCTGACGAATCTCACGGACCTGGCGGACCTCACGGACCTCAGGGGTCTGAAGGTCGACTACACCGATCATGACGAGCCGGTGCTCATCCAGCCGGACGGCAGCCCGATCGAGACCTGGCGGGAGAACTACCCGTACGCGCACCGCATGGAGCGCAAGGAGTACGAGTGGCACAAGCGGCTCCAGCAGATAGAGCTGCTGAAGCTGCAGAGCTGGATCAAGGAGACCGGCCGCCGGCTCGTCATCGTCTTCGAGGGGCGGGACGCGGCGGGCAAGGGCGGCACCATCAAGCGTTTCACCGAGCATCTCAATCCGCGGGGCGCACGGGTGGTGGCGCTGGAGAAGCCGACCGAACGCGAGCGCGGCCAATGGTACTTCCAGCGGTACGTGGAGCATCTGCCGACCGAGGGCGAGATCGTGATGTTCGACCGCTCCTGGTACAACCGCGCCGGTGTGGAACGCGTCATGGGCTTCTGCACGGAGGACGAGTACCGGCGCTTCATGCGCCAGGCGCCGGCCTTCGAGCGGATGCTCGTGGACGACGGCATCGACCTGATCAAGTTCTGGTTCTCGGTCTCGCAGGGCGAACAGCGCACCCGTTTCACGATCCGTCAGGTGGATCCCGTACGGCAGTGGAAGCTCAGCCCCATGGACCTGGCGTCCCTGGACCGCTGGGGCGACTACACGGCCGCCAAGGTCGCCATGTTCCGCGAGACGGACACGGAGCAGGCGCCCTGGACGGTGGTGAAGAGCAACGACAAGAAGCGGGCGCGCGTGGAGGCGATGCGCAGCGTTCTGGCCCGCTTCGACTACGCGGGCAAGGACGAAGAGGTGGTCGGCAGCCCCGACCCGAGCATCGTGGGGGCCGCGGCGAACCTGCTGGAGGCGGGCGAGGACGACGACGGACAGGGCGTGTAGCGCCTCGTCGTGCCGGTGAGGCCGACGGGGCTGGTGGGGGACGACGCCGAGGTCAGCGCGCCCTCCCCCGCGCCTTCAGCGGCACCGGCGGCAGTTCGGGAGCGGCCAGGGGATCGCCGTCGTACCCCTTCACCTCACCGAAGCGCGAACCCGCCATCCAGTCCGAGCGGGCCTGCTCGATGTCGGCAGACGTACGCCCGATGAAGTTCCACCACATGATCAGCTCCTCCTCGAACGGCTCGCCGCCGAGGAGCATCAGACCCGCGTCCGACTCGGCGCGCAGGGGCAGTTCGGCACGGCCGCAGCCGAGGTAGAGCATGGAGCCGGGCAGCAGCGGTACGCCGTCCACGCGGGCCTCCCCGGACATGGACAGCACGGCGTACTCGAAGTCCGGCTCCAGCGGCAGGCGTACATCGGCACCCTGGTCGAGGGCGAGGTCGGCGCCGACGATCGGGGTGTACGTCGTGCCGGGCGAGGCGGCACCGTCGACGTCACCCAGGATCAGCGTGGCCCGGAGACCGGGGGCGGTGACCACGGGCAGTTCGCCATGGTGCTCGAAGCGCGGCTCGGTGTGGCGGTGGCCGTCGGGCAGGGCGACCCACAGCTGCGCCCCGTGCAGAAAGCGGGCGTGCGAGCGCGGGCTCTCCTCGGAGTGGCTGATGGCCCGGCCGGAGGTCATCAGGCCCAGCTCGCGCGGGCGGATCGTCTGGAGGCTGCCGGTGGAGTCGCGGTGCAGCACCTCGCCCTCGTGCAGCCAGCTGACGGTCTGCAGGCCCATGTGCGGATGCGGCGGGACCTGCATACCTGGCTCGTCGGCGATGTCGTCGGGGCCGTAGTGATCGACGAAGCACCAGGCGCCGACCATGCGTCGGCCGAGGTTGGGCAGCAGGCGGCGGACTTCACTGGACTCGCCGAGCTTGACCTTGCGGGGGCTGAGGAGTTCGCGCACCGGCTCGGCCACCACGAAACCCCGGCCGCCGCACAGCGCGGGAACTGCCTGGCGATCAAGATTGCTCATGGGCCCAACCTAGCCTCGCCGGGGGCGCCCCGTCAGTCCGTCACTCGGGGCTGTTTCGACGCCGTTCGAGAAATAGTAGCCATGTACTTAGTAGCCATGTACTGTATTTTCCATGAGTACGACATCCGAGGGCGCGACGCCCGGTTTTCTGGTCTGGCGTCTGTCGATGAAGTGGCGGGTCGCCGTCGACCGGGCGGTCGCTCCCCTGGGCCTCACACACGCGCAGTACTCACTGGTGGCGTCGCTGTACGGCATGCACCGGGCCGGGCTCCGTCCCAGCCAGCGGCAACTCGCCGACCAGGTAGGGCTCGAACCGCTGTACGTGTCGAAGCTGGCCCGCTCCCTCGAAGCCGCCGGACTCGTCGAGCGCACCCGGGACCCCGCCGATCCGCGCGCGATGCGACTGTCGCTCACCGAGCAGGGACGTGAGGTCACGGGCCGCGCGATCAAGGTCGTCCAGGGGCTCCTGGAGCAGTTGCTGGCGCCTCTCGGAGGGCTCGACAGTCAGCGCACCAAGGCGTTCAAACACGAGTTGACCACCCTGCTCGACGCACCTCTCGATCCCTTCAGCGAGAACGACGAGACACCTCAGGAGCAGTCATGACGACCACCGCACCCCTCGCCGACCCCCGGGTCATAGCCCTGGCCCACTACGCAGGCCGCGCGATCCTCGAGAACGTGCTGGCCCGCCACGGCGCCACCTTCCAGCAGTCCGTCACCCTCCGGCTCGCCGCCGTCGCCGACGGACCGGTCGAGCGCGACGGACTCGTCGACGGCGTCGCCGGCGCGCTGAAGATCGACGCGGCGGACGTGCACGGCGTGATCGACGAGCTGATCTCCGGAGAGCTGCTGGCCCCGCAAGAGCCGTCCCACGTGCGCGTCACGGACGCCGGACGGCAGTTGTACGAGCAGAGTTCCGCCGAGACCGGCCCCATCACGGCCAGGATCTACGCCGGTATCCCGAAGGAGGACCTGGCCGTCACCGGCCGGGTGCTGACCCTCATCACAGAACGGGCCAATGCCGAACTGGCCGCCCTGGCCAGGTAGTGGAATATTCAACCATCGCGGTCCGTTGTCGGCCTCGAAGGAGGCAGCAGTGGACACGACGTACTACAACCACGGAACACCCGCCGAGCGCTGGGAGCGTGCGCGGATGTTCTTCGACGCCAAGGACTACACCGCGGCGGCCCGGACCCTGGACGGACTGGTCGAGGAGGTGCCGGAGCAGGTCGGACCGCGGCTGCTGCTGGCGCGCGCGTACTATCACTCGGCCCAACTGCGCCGCGCCGAGACCCAGTTGCGGGAGCTCGTCGAGCGCGACCCGGTGGAGCACTACGCCCGGCTGATGCTCGGGCGCACGCTCCAGCGGCAGGGACGGCACGACGAGGCGGAGCCTCACATGCGGCTCGCGTCGGCTCTCGCGGGGGACTTCGAGTCCCTGTGAACTCCTGAGAGTCACTCCGGAGTCGAGTCCGCTCAGAGGCGTGCGCCGCGCAGGGGCGGGGTGAGTGCAGTCGCCGCGGCCAGTACGCAGATCGCGCCGCACCCCGCGAAGAAGGCCGCCGTGCCCCAGGCCGCCGCGACAAGACCGGTGAGCGGGTAGAGAAGAGGGCTGAGCCCCAGAGTGCAGAGGGTCGTCACCGAGGTGACGCGCCCCAGGTACCGGGGCTCAGTCTCTTTTTGCAGGAGGGCGTTGCCGAGCACCATCGCGACACCGCTGACTGCGCCGAGCAGCCCGCCCAGCGCGGTGGCGGTGCCGGAGGTGCCGGTCCGGCCGAGCGCCGCGACCACCACGGCGGTCACGAGCAGCGAACCCGCGAGGACGGCCCCGGCGCGGGGCACACGACGCGCGACCGCCATCGCCACCGCGCTCACGGCTCCCCCGACGCTGAACGCGGCCAGAATCCAGCCGAGCGAGCCGGTGCCCCAGCCCCGCTCGTCGGCGAGCAGCACGAGCCCGGCCATGAGCGGGCCACTGAAGCACATCTCGCCGAGAGCGATGACCCAGACGAGGCGGCGCAGCCGCTGATGGCGGCGCAGCCGCTGATGGCGGCGCAAGTGGCGGAGACCGTCGCGCAGGTCGGCCGACAGGGGCCGGCGGGCATCCGCATCCCGCCCGACCCCC
>NZ_JAAKZY010000080.1 GCF_011045015.1 Streptomyces scabichelini
CCGGGCGGGGTGCGGGACGGGGCGGCGCTGCCGTTCCGTCCCGCCGGACTTCGCTGTCATCCCGCAGGGCGCGGGCGGGCGACGATTCCGAGTACCGACGCCGACAAGGTCACCGCGGGCGCGAACCCGCCAGCGTCGAGCGCCCCGGTCACCTTCGCGACGATCTCGTCCGTACGCCGGCCGGGCGGCTCGTAGAACACGTGGAGGGTGCCGCCCGGTGCGAGGAGGTTCTTGGCGAGAGCCAGTTCGTCTCGGGCGGGGCCCGTCCAGAACAGGTTGACATTGATCGCAAAGATCTTGTCGAACCGCCTGCCGCCGATGCCCGAATCGGCCAGCTCACCCACCGAGAACGCGGCGGTCACGATGGTGACCCGGCCGGCATGGACGTGATCGGCATTACGGCGCCGGGCCCGCGCGGTCATTGTCGCGGAACGATCGATCGCGGTGATGCTGCCGGTGGACAACAGGGAGCAGATCGTGGCCACCGCGACGCCACCGCCGCACCCGATCTCCAGCAGCCGGTCACCCGTGCGCGGGGAGTTCCCATCCCGTCCACCGCCGACCCAGGCAGAGCCGAGCAGTCGCGGCCCAGGGCGTCAAGGTCGTTCGTACACTGGCGCGCTCCACCTTGACGCCCTGAACCACGCCCGCTCCACGGTGTGTGGGTCGACGGCGGACGGGATGGGAGCTGAGGTGAGTGGTGAGTTGAGGGTTCTGGATCAGGTGTCGACGGCGTGGAGGAGCGACGCTTTGCCCCTGCTGGTGGCTATCCCTCACCCAGCAGCGGGGCGAGGGGGTCCTGGGTGAGCGGGACCGGCGCGGCCAGGGTCTCCTCGTAGGCCGAGCGCGGGAAGACGTAGGGGCCCAGGGTCAGTTCGCCCCACTCCGGCCGGTGTGGCTGGTAGAAGCCGGACCAGATGATCTCCGTTGCTGTGGCGCGGACCGTAGCAAGCAGGGGCCAGCAGGCGTCGATCCCGCAGGAGCAGCCCAGGAGGCACAGGGCGCCGGTGTCGCGGTCACGGAGATCCGGCGGGGCGTCGCCCATGAAATGAGCCCGGGCCCGGGCGCCGTCGGCGTCGTCGTCCAGGTACAGCGGAGCGTGCTGCCCCAGCAGGAACTCCTCGCGCTCCTGCAGGGTGTCGTCATCCTCGTCGAGCTCCCGACTCCAGAGCGCGCGCGTCGCCTTCGCGACCAGGACGCGCAGGTCAGTGCCGTCTATCCGGATGCCCCAAGCCGTGAGGTGTGGGTAGCCGGGGTGAGGGTGGCGCAGAAACTCCACCCGGTGCGTGACGGTCGGCAGGCTCATACGCCCATCCTGAGACGCCTACCCAACCGACTCCACCGAGTATCGCCACGAGGGGGGCACCTGCTGGGCGGACCAGCAGACCGGCCGTGCCCCATCCGTGCCCGATAGGCCGGGGACTCACGGGGAATCGCGGTCACCAGCAGGCAGCTCACGCGACGAAGGCCCCCGACCGATATCGCTGGTCAGGGGCCGTTCATGTGCGGTGGGTGTGGGATTTGAACCCACGGTGACATCGCTGCCACGACGGCTTCAAGACCGTCGCACCCTGAGCCTCCGCAGCGCTCTGACCTGCCTCGATACGCGGTCAAGCGGCTCAACTGCCCGTACTGGCCCACACATGGCCCACAGCCTTCTGTACGGCGAGACGAAATGAAGCACGCCGCGTGGGTCGACACCCGCTTTAGGAGCGAGGTGGGGCGATCATGGATCTGACCTGCTGATTTCCTACCCTGGGCGAGGTGCAGTCCGGTGGCCTCCTTTTTACCCCGAGTCCCCGTGAGTCCCCGTCCGTTCTGGCACGAGAGTGGCACGGCTGGGGGACCGTACCCCGGCCTCCTCATTGGTGGAGGTTGGGCCCCGACCTGTGTCCCTTTCCCGGCCGCTGCCTCCTCGGCCAGGGGCCAGGCTCCCACACGGGCGGCACCCGCGCCGCGACGCCCTCGGCGGCGGCCACCGGGTGATGGCCGCCGCCAAGACGCGGACGGCTCGTCAGGCCCGGATTCCCCAAGCGTTGATCGGCTTTTTCAGCGACGAGTTGACCGAGGTGCAGTACGCGTACGAGGTGGTGCCGGCCGCAGCCTTCGCTCCTTGCGCCGTCCTCCCGTTCTTGCACTCGGCCACGCCGATGAAGCTGCCGCCTCCCGTACATTTCACGCCGGCGGTGTTGTTGTCGTTCCAGGCCAACGAGCATCGAAAGGCACGCGCTCCGTCGGGAGCCGCGGACGCGGTCGCCGAGGTGGCGGCCACGCCGGACGCCGCCAGGACCAGGGCCGTGAACGCACTCGCCAGTACTCGCTTCATCAGGATGTCCCCTTCGGTTGCGGTAACCGGTAGTCAGTCCGGTCACCGCCAAACGATAGGTCGGGCCCCGATCCACGACGTCAACTCCAGGTTTGACAACCAGGTCAACCCTCGCGGTAGGCACGTCCACCCCGCGCGGTACGCGCCTGCCGGACGCCTCGGCCAAGGAACCCAGCACCGGCCAGAGTGGGCTACTGCCGACCACTGGACCGACTTTGACCACGAAAAGATCACCACAACTCCACCTGAAATCACGCGAGTTGATCCGAATCAGTGTTTCACGTGAAACCAACCACTTGGTGGACCTGTTCATGTTCCGCCGTGAACTTAACAACGGTGAGAGGTCGACTCCGAGACTTTGGGCTGGAGCTGCCATGGGGCGAGTGATCATGGCCCCTTAAGCTTCCGGCGAGTCGGGCAGTCTGTGGACCTGCCCGTTAAAGCACGACGTTGGGGCCATGATCTTCGAGACTCGCCCCATGGTGGCTGCCTAAAGCCTCGGAGCCGACCGGCCCGCCCATGGGCCTTGCGGTGATCGGACTCATGGCTTCCGGCCCTATCCACATGTGGGCGCGCGTCGGCGCAGCGCCCGCAGCGCGGGCCGAAGGCATGAGCGCGGAGGGCGGCGGAGCCGGGAGCGCGCCCGGCGGAGCGGAGCGCAGCCGGGGCTTGATGAGGCAGAGAAAGTTTGACCGCGCTCGGATCAGGGACGTCCTCAAGAGCGCTCCGCTGTCGGGACCAAACCCCCTCCTGACCTGCGTCGGAGCGCAACAGCGGCATCGTCAGGTGGACGCTGGCCCACGGCTCCCGAGATCACCGTGTACCGGGGGTGCTCCCGGCAGTCTCGGGAACGAGTCGGCTCGTGAAGCCGCGGGACGCGAGCCGTTCGTACGCGCGGATCACCTCGTCGGGCACGTCCTGCGCGACCATGAAGCCCTGCGCGGGGTAGATCAGCAGGCGTTGCAGTGACCCAACAAGCATGTCGATGACGAGACGTGCGTCCTGGATCGAGTCGACGTATTCGGGGAGCGTCATAGGAGTGGACGCGCTGACGAATTCGACGTCCGGCCACAGCTTCCGAGCGGTGGCATACGCCCGCCGCTCCTCGTACGGCTTGCTGACGAGAAGCACAGACGAAACGCCGATCCCGCGCTCTTCGAGGAGAGCGCGAGACAGAGTGATGTTCTGGCCCGTGTTGCGGGCACGCGGCTCTACGAGGACGGCGTCCGCTGGTACGCCCAACTCAAGGGCGCGGTCCCGGTAGTGCTCGGCTTCCCCGCGCGGCATACGGTCCTGGGTCGTTCGGCTGGTCGCTCCGGTGAAGACGATCAGCGGCATCATGCCGCGCCGGTACAGGTCGACGGTGGTGTCTGCGACGCCCAGATCGTGACTGCCGAGACCGATTCCGACCGAGCAGGGGCGCGGCTCGTGGTGCATCTGCTGGTAGTCCCACAAGAGTTGGGTGTCCTCCCAGTCCCGTACCGAGATCACGCTGAACTCTCCTTGCCCTTGCTGTCGTCGTTGGCGGAGTCGGGCACCTTGAACTCGTACTCCGACGCGAAGCGTGAGGCCGCATGGATGCCCACTGCGAACTCAACCACCGTGCCATCTGCCGTGTACGTGGTCCGGTGTAGTTCAACCACGGGTTCGCCGGGCGGGAGTTGGAGAAGCTTCACCTCGTCTGCGGTCGGGACCCTGGCGAACAGCCCCTCTGTCATGTGGTCGATCTCGTATCCGGCGTCGTACAGGACCCGGAATCCGCCACCACGGCCGGCGGGTCCTGGGGTGGGGTCAACGATGCGCGTCCCCTCGACATGCTCCGGCCTGTAGTAGCTGGTCAGGGTGTGAGTCGGCTGCGTCCCCTCCTTCACGAGTCGGGCGCGTGCGTACACGTCCGAGCCGACTGGGACGCCTAGCCCCTCGGCTACGAGGCCGTCCGCCTGGACGCGGCTCACGGTCTGCGGCCGCGTAGCGGACCCCACCCGATGTAGCGGCTACACACACCCGCGCCACGGGGTCCGGCACGCCCGCAGGGGCCGGACCCCGTGGCGAGTCGTAGCCGCTACATCTCATCCCCCCGCTACACAGAACCCGCCGCTGACCTGCGATGTAGCGGCGAAGCGGATGTAGCGGACTTCTGAACCCCCGAGCCGACTACTCGCCAAGGAGTCGCACCGTGGCCCGCCCCCAAGCTCCGTGAAGTCCTCGAAGAGATCGACATGAGCCGCGCCGCCTTCTACCGCATGCGCGCCCGTGGCGAGGCGCCCCGGATCCGCAAGCTGCCGAACGGTCAGGTCCGCGTGAGCCGTCGCGACCTGGACGCGTGGTGGGAGCGCTGCGAGCAGAACGCCGCCTAGTTCAACGCCAACCGATCGAGGGGCCCGCTGATTCAGCGGGCCCCTCCCCCTTGGGAGACACATGCTCACGTACGACGTCGATATCTGGTCCATCCGCAAGTGCGCGGGACGGCAGAAGCCCTACGAGCTACGTTGGCGCGTCGGCTCTCGCCCACACTCGAAGAGCCTCAAGCCACAGGCGGATGGGCGCCGTTCGGAGCTGATGACGGCGCTCCGGGAGCGCGAGCAGTTCGACGAGGACACGGGTCTGCCGGCGCGTGAGCTGGCAGCGCTCACCTCGCCCTCGTGGTACGAGCACGCCATGGCGTACGCACTCATGAAGTGGCCGCGAGCGGCGGCCAAGCACCGTGCCAGCATCGCCGAATCACTCGCGATCGTGACGCCCACGTTGGTCACGACCACACGAGGCGCCCCGAATCCGAAGACCCTGCGGGCGGCCCTCTATCAGTGGGCATTCCGCGCCGTGCCGGGGCCCGACGGCCAATTGACCGCGCGCCACGTGGTCGAAGAGCCGCCAGAAGAGATCCGAACGGCCCTGACCTGGATCTCTGAGCACTCGATGAAGGTCAACGCCCTCGAAAATCCTGCCCTGCTCCGCCCCGCCCTCGAAGCGCTCTCGCGACGGCTGGACGGCAGGAAGGCCGCAGAGAACACGGCGCGCAGGAAGCGCATGGTCCTGAGCAACTTCCTGCGGTACACGGTGGAGGAGAAGGGGCTTCTGTCTGCCAACCCCCTTCCCCGCGTCGACTGGACACCGCCGGAGACGGATGACGAGATCGATTTCCGGTACGTGCCCGGCCCCACGCTGGCCCGCGCATTCATCGACGCTGTGCGGGACTCTGGAACGCGCGGGCAGCACCTTGCAGCGTTCTTCGGGTGCCTGTACTACGCCGCGATGAGGCCCGCCGAAATCGCCTCGCTCAAAGCCGCCGACTGCACGTTGCCCCCGGACACCGAGGAAGCCGCGGAGCAATGGGGGGAGCTGATGCTGGGGGAGAGTCGCCCGGAAGTCGGGGGCGGCTGGACGGATGACGGCGCGTCGTACGAGGCGCGCAGCCTCAAGCGGCGGGCCCGTGGGGCGACACGGTCCGTGCCGATTCCGCCGGTCCTCGTGCGGATGCTGCGGGACCACATCGCCACCTACGGGACGGCCTCAGACGGTCGGCTCTTCCGGGCCGCGAAGGGTGGTCGGGTCCGGTCTACCGAGTACTGCGATCTGTGGGACGCGGCGCGCACCGCCGTACTGTCGACGGCGGACGCGGCGACTCCCCTCGCGGAAGTGCCGTACTAGCTCCGCCATGCCGGGGTGTCCCTGTGGATCAAATCGGGGGTCGATCCCGTGGAAGTCGCGCGCCGGGCGGGCCACAGCATCGCCGTACTGTTCCGCTTCTACGCCAAGATCCTTCGGGGTGAGCAATCGCGCTCCAATCAGCTCATCGCGCGGGAGCTGAACAAGGGCGGATAGGGGGCCCACGTTGGCCCACAGATGGCCCATACGTACTGGTCAAACCTGGGACACGGGCGAGTCAGGGTGAGACAGAGTGCATGCAGAAGGGGCGCCGCTCCGGAGAGTGGCACCCCTTCTGACCTGCATAGCTTCTGACCTGCGCGGTGGGTGTGGGATTTGAACCCACGGTGACATCGCTGCCACGACGGTTTTCAAGACCGTTCCCTTAGGCCGCTCGGGCAACCCACCCCGCGCCGACCGTAGATCGGCGCGGGATCAAGACTAACGGGTCGGCTGTCGTAACGGGTCAGCTGTCTCCCTTGCGCTCGCCGAGGGTGACCTCGGCCGTCTGGGTCTTGCCGTCGCGGGTGTACGTGAGCGTGACCGTGTCGCCGGGCTGGTGGGTCCAGATCTCGCCGATGAGGGCGGGGCCGCTGTCGATCGCCGTGTCGTCGATCTTGGTGATGAGGTCGCCCGGCTTGAGTCCGGCCTTGTCGGCGGGGCCGCCCTGCTCGACCGGGTCCGCGCCGCCCGCGCCCTCCTCGGTGATCCTCGCGCCGCCCGTGCCCTCCTCCAGGGAGACCGAGGCGCCGATCACCGGGTAGACCGGCTGGCCGGTCTTGATCAGCTGCTGCGCGACGTTCTTCGCCTGGTTGATCGGGATCGCGAAGCCCAGGCCTATGGAGCCGGACTGGCCGGTGCCGCCCAGGCCGTTGCCGGAGGACTGGATGGCCGAGTTGATGCCGATCACCGAGCCGTTCGCGTCCAGGAGCGGACCGCCGGAGTTGCCAGGGTTGATCGAGGCGTCGGTCTGCAGCGCGCTCATGTACGAGGCCTTGCCGCTGGAGCTGCCGTCGCTGGAGGCCACCGGGCGGTTCTTGGCGCTGATGATGCCGGTGGTCACCGTGTTGGACAGGCCGAAAGGCGCGCCGATCGCGATCGTCGAGTCCCCGACGGTCACCTTTTCGGAGTTGCCTAGCGGCAGCGGGTTCAGGTCCGAGGGGGCGTTGTTGAGCTTGATGACCGCGACGTCGTACCCCTGCGCGTTGCCGACCACCTCGGCGTCGTACTTCTTGCCGTTGGGGAAGGTCGCGGAGAGTTTGCCGCCGTCGACCGCCTCCGCCACCACGTGGTTGTTGGTGAGGATGTGGCCCTGCTTGTCGAAGACGAAGCCGGTGCCCGTGCCGCCCTCTCCGCTGCCGCTCTCCGCCTCGATGGTGACGGTGCTCGGCAGGGCCTTGGCGGCCACGGCCGCGACCGTGCCGGCGTCGCGCTTGAAGTCACCGCCGCTCTGCGAGGCGGACACCGTCGTCGAACCCGTGGAGGTGTCGTTGCTGTCGGCCGCCCAGTAGCCGATGCCGCCGCCCACGCCGCCCGCGACGAGCGCGGCCACCAGGACCGCGGCGAGCAGACCGCCGCGACCGCCGCCGGACTTGGGCGCGGGCTGCTGGTACGAGGATCCCCAGCCGGCCCCCGAGCCGCCGTCCGCGTACGCCGGCGTGGCAGGCGGAGGAGGAGGCGGCCAGGAGCCCGCCTCGGGACCGGGACCGGGAGCGGGAGCTGCGCCTGCGCCTGCGCCTTCCGGCGTACCGGAGGGCATCTTCGGCAGCGCGGCCGTCGGATCACTCTCCTGGGACGGGGACGAAGCCGTTCCATGAGGTGAGGCCGCGCCCTGGGACGGATCCGTCCCCTGGTACCCGGCCGCTTCCGGTCGGGACTCCGTCCGCGGTGGAACCCCATGCTCCGGATGCGCGGAAGCAGCGGGAGTGTCCACCGGCACAGGAGGTGCAGACGGGGCCGGGGGTACCGCAGTGCCCTCGTTCTCGGTGCTCACAGCTCTTCCTCTCGATCCACGGCTGCTCTTTCCGATCGCACTCGGCCACGCTCGCTCATACGTGTTCGCGACCGGCGCGATTCAGCTGTGCATGTGCTTCTTTTGTATGCCGTCAGCTTTTCCCACGGGACGTCAGGGCGCCATAAGCGGTGCCTGTGGGTCCCGGACCTTCCTTTATATAGGACCAGTCAGACATAACCACCGCAGCTCCTGAGCCGCCGCCCTTGGCGCGTACCCACGCGCGTGGGGACCCATGACGCAGCGACACGCGCGCGGTGGCACCATGACGCGGTGACCCACGCACGACAGCACCTGATCCAGGTCGTCGCCCATCGCGGCGCCTCCGAAGAGGCGCCCGAGCACACCCTGGCCGCCTACGAGAAGGCGATCGAGGACGGGGCGGACGCCCTCGAGTGCGATGTACGGCTGACCGCGGACGGCCATCTCGTCTGCGTCCACGACCGCCGCGTCAACCGCACCTCCAACGGCCGCGGCGCCGTCTCCGCCCTGGAGCTCGCCGACCTCGCCACCCTGGACTTCGGTTCCTGGAAGAACCGCGACGAGGCGCCCGACTGGGAGCAGCAACGGCCCCCGTCCTGGGAGCAGCAGTCCGTCCTCACGCTCGAGCGCCTCCTCGGACTCGTCGCCGACGCCGGCCGCCGCGTCGAGCTGGCCATCGAGACGAAGCACCCCACCCGCTGGGCGGGCCAGGTCGAGGAGCGTCTGCTGTACCTCCTGAAGCGCTTCGGCCTGGACGCCCCCGCCTCCGCCGCCGAATCGCCCGTACGGGTCATGAGCTTCTCGGCGCGCTCGCTGCACCGCGTTCAGGCGGCCTCCCCGACGCTGCCGACGGTCTACCTGCTCCAGTTCCTCTCGCCCCGGCTGCGCGACGGACGGCTGCCCGTGGGGGTGCGGATCGCGGGCCCGTCCATGCGGATCGTGCGCAACCACCCGGCGTACATCGAGCGCCTGAAGCGGGCCGGGCATCACGTTCACGTATGGACCGTGAACGAACCGGAGGACGTCGCTCTCTGCGTCGAGCTGGGTGTCGACGCGATCATCACCAACCGCCCGCGCGCGGTGCTCCGTCAGCTGGGGCGCTGACCTGCGAGGTCCAGGGCTTCGGCCATACCGTCGAAATCCGGCCATCCGGTCACGGGGAGTGCTCCGGCGCGTTCGGTCCGTATTCGATCGTTACGAGTGCGTCACTGCATGTGCATTGGCCGGTTTCCGGTCCAGTCCAAGAGGGCATCCACACCGTGGCGTGGGGCGAAGGAGGTCTCGGGGGTGGCGTTGGTGGTGGCACAGGAGGTGCCCACGTCGTCGAGCATGGCCGTACCCCATGGCCCTGCGGGCGTGGGGAAAGCAAGACAGCGGATGCGCACTCAGTTGCGCTCCGGTGGTGTGGCGGATGCGGTCATCGACGATGCCGTACTGATCCTTTCCGAACTGCTGAGCAACGCGTGCCGGCACGGCAGGCCGCTGGGCGACGCGCTGGCCGGCGACGGTGATGTCCGGGCCGCATGGCGCGTGGACCCCGGCGGACGACTCACCGTCGAGGTGACGGACGGTGGTGGTCCGACCCGTCCGGTTCCGGCCACGCCCTCGGTCACCGCGCACGGCGGCCGTGGGCTGAACATCATCACCGCGCTGGCCGACGACTGGGGCGTCAGGGACGACGTCCACGGTGAGGTCACGGTGTGGGTGGTCGTCCAGAAGGACGCGCGCGCGGAGCGTCGCCGCGACGATTTCGCCACGCGCTCCGCCGCTCTCGACTTCGCCCGCGCGGGAAGTGCCCCCGTCGGCCCCCCGGTGTCCGCGATGCCCGACCTGGACTTCGGGGACTCATTCGACGATTTGGGCTGAAGCTTCGACGATTTGGACTGAAGCGCCGGTTCCGCGACGACCCGGCGGTTGTCCACAGGGTCCCGTCGGTCCTCGTACGAGCGGCTAGGCTCGCGCCCGTACGAGACGAGCCGTAACCGGGAGACACCCACGATGGCCAAGAAGCGATCCCAGACGAAGGCCAGGCAGCCGCGGCCGCAGGACGGCGACATCCCGGTTGTGGGTGCCCGCGAACCCTGCCCCTGCGGCAGTGGCCGCCGCTACAAGGCCTGCCATGGACGGAGCGCGTCGCATGCCGTGACCGAGCTGGTGCAGCGCCCCTTCGAGAGGCTGCCGGGCGAGTGCGACTGGGTCGCGCTGCGCGAGCTGGTGCCCGCGGCCACTGTCGAGCTGCCCCTCAAGGAGTCCCTGCCGGAGGGTGTTCCTTCGGTCACGCTGGCGACCGTCCTGCCGATGGCGTGGCCCGCGCTGCGCCGCGACGACGGCTCCGTGATGATCGGTCTCCAGAACGACACCTCTTCCGGGGACATCAGCCGCGACCTTGCCGACACCCTGCAGCGCGCGCTGACCGCCGAGCCCGGCACTCCGGTCCAGGGCCGGCGCGCCCCGGCGGACGGGCCGCGGCTGCAGGACCTGCTCGACCCCGAAGGCGCGTTCGAGCCAGTTGTGCACTCGGGCTTCGAATTCTGGGTTCCGGACTCGGAGAACGCGTCTACGGAGGTGACCGCGTCCCTGGAGCGTGCCAACGCCGCCGCCATCCCGACGGTGAAGCTGTCGGGCGTCGACGCCGCGTACTGGTGCGAGACCCCGGACAAGAACCACCTGCGCTGGGTCATGCCGCACGCAGAGGAGCAGCTTCTGGACGCGCTCGCGCGGCTGCACGCGGCCGGCCGGTCGAGCCTCGGAGAAGGCACCCGCCTCGTGGGCTCCTTCCGTGCGCACGGCCTCACGGTGCCGGTCTGGGACCTGCCGACGGGCGTCACGGCGGAGGACATCGAGAAGCCGGCGGCCGAGTTCGCCGAGCGGCTCGCCGCCGCACTGGCCACGGACGCACCGCTCACCGCGGACGAGCGCCGGGCGCGTGGTGGCCTCACCAACCGCCAGGTCACGCTCAGTTGACGCCCCTTCGACGCCCCGCCTTCGGCTGACCGACCGGTCAGCCGACAGGGGAATCGCGGAACTGGTGACTCCTGTCACAACTCCCTGTTGCGGCAGGAGAATCGGTGTCCGAATAGCCGAGTTCGAATTTGCGAACTGCCGATCTCTTGTTACCGTTCCAATAGCCCGGTTGCTGGTGCATCCCCCGTCGCCAGCAACCGGGTCTTTCCGTTTCCGGATCCCGGCCCGCCGTCGAGACAGTTCTCAACCCGCCCTCCACGCAGGCGAGTTGGCCTCTACGCAGCGGAGTTGCTCCCCGAGCGCAGCAGCAGCGGTCCGTCGGCGCCCGCCGCGAACTCCGTGACCGCCGCGTACGCCCGCGCGTCTCCCGTCGTGCGCTCCCGAGGCGTCTCGCACGCCCCCGGCTCGTCGTCCGCGCCCACCGCGCAATGCATCTGAACGGTGCGGCCGCCGGGCGCCATGAGGGTCAGTACGGCAGCCAGGTCGTCGCCGGTGGCATTGCGGTAATACGTACGCGCCCAGGTGTCCCGCTCCTGGGTCAGCACGCAGGTCTGCGCCTCGATGCCGTCGGGCGAGGCGAGTTCGGGACCGCAGCGGGAGATGCCCGCGGGGCTCAGGCCGAGCAGCAGCGAGCTCGGGCCGGGCTGCGATGCGGCCGCATCGTCGTCGACGCGCTCGGATGTACGTACCGCCGCGGGCCTCTCGTGGCCGACGGGCCCGGCGGAGGCCACGGCCAGCGGCAGCGCGGCCATGAGCGCGACGACTCCGGTCAGCACCGGCAGACGAACTCTTCGGTGATCTGAGGGTCGCCCCCCAGAAGAAAGCAGCATGAAAAGGAAGATAACGACCAAGAGAGGGCGCTCGGTTCTCCGCGCGCCCGATTCCCCTACAACTCGGGCGCGCTCACACCCGGACGAGTGAGGGCCTCCACCACAGCGTCCACTACGGCTTCCACATCGGGCACCCACGGCGCGGCCGAGCCGGGCAGCGGCGCACGCTCCCAGCAGATCTGGCCCTGGCCGGTCTCGGACGGGGGCAGCGCGAGATAGCCGCCCTCTCCATGGAAGCGCAGTGAGCCGGGCACGAAGTCCTTGGCGTAGAGCAGCTCACCCAGCTGCTCGAACGAGTACGGCTGCACGAGCAGCGCCCAGCGCGTGGGGGACGCGATCACCGGGCCGAGGCGCATGCCCATGTGGTCGAGTGCACCGAGCGCGCGAGAGGCGGCGAGAGCCGGCAGGCTCACCGCACACGGGGCCGTGCCTCCGGTGGCGAGGACGATCGGCGCCGCGGGGCGGTTTGTCCACCACCAGCGCACCATGCGCTCGTCGGTGGTGGCCGCGAGCAGGCCGGGGTCGAACGGGTGAGCGCCTGGAACCGTGCACTCCGGATCGGGGCATGCGCAGCGGGCCCGCCCCTGCGGGTCCGGCGCGACGCCGGGGAGTACGGGCCACTGCCATGCGGTCGCGAATGTCAGGGCCGCGCTGAGCATCTCAGGCCTTCCATTGTTTCGCCTGGAAAGGAGCCTGCGTCGCCTTCCGAGGATCTCGCGCATGAGCGCTCGTTCCTTTCCGTTGCACGCCTGGCAACACCGAGGACCACATCACACCATGTGTCGATCACTTCACTGTGCGTACCTACTGGCGCATCACACCCCCGTCCAGGACAAGGGGAACCCCTATGGGCCGAGCATTGGCTGCGTCCGCGTCCATACTGCGCCTATCAACAGCATGGGCATGGCGTGGGGGTGGCGGCGCCTGGCGTTTGCCGTCTCGCGTATTGCTTGCCGCCTCCGCCACGGGAGGATGGGGCACGGTCGTCGGTGGTTAAGACGCCCGGGTCCGTCGCCAGGTTCCGGGACGATCCCAATCACCCCTGGCCTTCACCGAGTACGTACCCATCACGACCGCTGTGACGCTCCGTCGAACAAGGCCAGTCGACCGCAATACACCGTAACCCGAGGCGGTTTTAAGCCAACTTTGCTTTTCTCGAGTTCCTCTTGGACACCAGGAAACCCAGCAGGACAATGCTGGACATCCCCTCACGAGTACGTGTACATGTGGAGACACTGCTAGCGGCGCAGAATGACATGGGGGTTTGCGATGCTTTTGAGCAATACGCACCGGTCGGAAAGCCGGACGCCATGAACGCCCCTCACCTTCCGAAAGTGGCCGGAATCGATTCTACGGTTCCGGCCCCCACACACACTGGCGCGCCCGCGCCTGCCGCCACGGGTACCTCTTCGGCCACTCCTCCAAACGCCCCGGGAGCCGTTCTCCAGGACCGTCTCGCCGGCTGGGTCTCCGATCTCACGACCCTGCACGAACTGACCGAGCGGCTGGTGCGCACCGCGTCCCTGGGCGAGGCACTCCATGAACTGCTGCGCGCGGGAGCCGCCCTCGTGGGCGCCCGGCGCGGTCTGGTCGTACTGGAACCGGGTGACGGTCTCGGCCCGGACACGACCGTCGGCCTGGGACTCGCCCGGGCGGATCTCGGGCACATCGAAACGATTCCGCGCAGCTGCATGTCGTACGGGAAGCTCCTCGACACGCCGGCCGGACTGCCCGGCGGGGAGGCGGAGATCGCACAGCCCGACCTGTTCTCCGAGGACGGTCTCGACCCACGCCACCGCGAGGTGGCCGCCCGGCTCGGCTACGCCGCCAGCTACGCGCTCCCGCTGTCCACGGACGCGGCGGGCCGCCTGGGCGCCGCCGTCTGGCTCTACGACGAGCCCGCCGAGCCGGTCGAGCGGCAGCGGCACCTCGTCGGCCTGTACGCCCGGTACGCCGCCGAGCACCTGGCCCGGCTGGTCGAACTGGAGCGCACGCGCGCGTGCATGACGACGATCACCGAGGAGCTGCTGCCCCCGCGGCTGCCCCGGGTCTCCGGCGTCCAGCTCGCCGCCCGGCATCGCACCGGTCCGCGCGGCGGCGGCGACTGGTACGACGCGCTGCCCCTGCCGGACGCCGCGCTCGGCCTCGCGGTCGGCTCCGTCACCGGCACGGGACCCAGCGCGGTCGCCGCGATGGGACGGCTGAGAGCGTCCCTGCGGGCGTACGCCGTGATGGAGGGCGAGGACCCCGTCGCCGTCCTGTCCGATCTGGAACTGCTGCTCAGGCTGACCGAGCCCGCCCGCTGTGCCACCGCCCTCTTCGCGTACTGCGAGCCCGCTTCGCGCAAGATCACGATGGCCGGGGCCGGGCACAGTCCGCCGCTGCTGATCGGCGGGCGGCGCACCGAGTTCGTGGAGACGTCGCTGTCGGCGCCGCTGGGCATGCTCGCCTGCTGGGAGGCGCCGAGCGTGGAGTTCCAGGCGGAACCCGGAGAGACGGTTCTGCTGTACACGGACGGTCTGCTGCAGCGCACCGGCGACCCCATGGACCGGGCCTTCGCACGGCTGCACGCGGCGGCCGCGAGCGTACCCAGGACGTTGCGGGCGGACCCGGGGGCGCTCGCCGACCATGTGCTGCGGACGGTGCTCCCGGAGGGGCTCGACGCGGCCGACGGACGAGAAGACGTGGTGCTGCTGGCGGCGCGCTTCGAGTAGTCCTCCAGTCCTCCGTAACAGGTCTTCGGCCCTGGGCCCCCTTCCGTACGACCGTACGATGATGAGGGTGCCCCTGCTTCGAGCGCAGCCGAGAGCTCGGGGGAGGGTCCAGTGCCGTATCTAGGAGGATGACCGTGGCCGAAGAGCTCACTCCGGAGACCCCGGCTGAGGAGCCGATCAAGAAGCGCAAGAACGGCCTGTACCCGGGCGTGTCCGACGAGCTGGCCGAGAGCATGAAGTCCGGCTGGGCCGACACGGAGCTGCACGGCCTGGAGCCCATCCCCCAGGCCGAGTACACCGCCGCCCGCCGCGCCGCGCTCTCCGCGCGCTTCCCGGGCGAGCGCCTGGTCATTCCCGCGGGCAACCTGAAGACCCGCTCGAACGACACCGAGTACCCCTTCCGCGCCTCCGTCGAGTACGCGTACCTCACCGGCAATCTCACCGAGGACGGCGTCCTGGTGCTGGAGCCCGAGGGCGACGGCCACAAGGCGACGATCTACCTGCTGCCGCGCTCGGACCGGGAGAACGGCGAGTTCTGGCTCTCCGGGCACGGCGAGCTGTGGGTCGGCCGCCGCCACTCCCTGGCCGAGGCCGAGCAGCTGTACGGCATCCCCGCCGCCGATGTCCGCGAACTCGCCGACAAGCTGCGCGAGGCGACCGGTCCTGTCCGTGTCGTCCGCGGGTACGACTCCGGGATCGAGGCGGCGCTCACCGACAAGGTGACCGCCGAGCGCGACGAGGAGCTGCGGGTCTTCCTCTCCGAGGCCCGGCTGGTCAAGGACGACTTCGAGGCCGGCGAGCTGCAGAAGGCCGTCGACTCGACCGTCCGCGGCTTCGAGGACGTCGTACAGGTCCTCGACAAGGCCGAGGCGACCAGCGAGCGCTACATCGAGGGCACCTTCTTCCTGCGCGCGCGGGTCGAGGGCAACGACATCGGTTACGGATCCATCTGCGCGGCCGGCGCGCACGCCTGCACGCTGCACTGGGTGCGCAACGACGGTCCCGTCCGCTCCGGGGACCTGCTGCTGCTGGACGCGGGCGTGGAGACCCACACCCTCTACACGGCGGACGTGACCCGCACGCTGCCGGTCAACGGCAGGTACAGCGAGATCCAGAAGAAGATCTACGACGCCGTGTACGAGGCCCAGGAGGCCGGTATCGCGGCGGTGAAGCCGGGCGGCAAGTACCGCGACTTCCACGACGCCGCGCAGCACGTGCTGACCGAGAAGCTCGTCGAGTGGGGCCTGGTCGAGGGGCCCGTCGAGCGCGTCCTTGAGCTGGGACTGCAGCGCCGCTGGACGCTGCACGGCACCGGTCACATGCTCGGCATGGACGTCCACGACTGCGCGGCCGCGCGGACGGAGTCGTACGTGGACGGCACGCTGGAGCCGGGCATGTGCCTGACGGTCGAGCCGGGCCTGTACTTCCAGGCGGACGACCTGACCGTGCCCGAGGAGTACCGCGGCATCGGCGTCCGTATCGAGGACGACATCCTGGTCACCGGGGACGGCAACAAGAACCTCTCGGCAGGGCTGCCGCGCCGCTCCGACGAGGTGGAGGCGTGGATGGCGTCCCTGAAGGGCTGATTGTGCCGGGGCCCCTTCCGCGGGGCCGAAATGGCCTCCCTGAAGGGCCGATACACGAGTGATGACCGGGTGCCCTTCTGGGTACCCGGTCCTTTGGTGTGCCTAGGGGGGCGGCTTTTGTGGACGACTTCTGGTCCGGCGTCGGCGTTGATCTGCATCTGGAGCCGGACGCGAGGGCAGGGCGCCGGGCGGGGCTCGAGCGGGCTCTCCGGGATGCCGTACGCGACGGGCGGCTCGCTCCGGGCATGCGGCTGCCCGCCACCCGGCGGCTCGCGGCCGAACTGGGGGTCTCGCGGGGGACCGCGAAGGCGGCGTACGACCAGCTGGTCGCCGAGGGATACCTGAAGGCCCGGCAGGGGTCGGGGACCGAGGTGGCGGTGCTGCCCACGGCAACCCTGGACACGTCGGGGAACGGGGCACGCGCGCGTGCGCCCCGTTTCGATCTGCGGCCCGGCAGCCCGGACGTCGGTACGTTCCCGGCGGCGGCCTGGCTGCGGTCGTTGCGGCGGGCCATCGCGACCGCGCCCTCCATGGCGTACGAATACGGCGATCCGCGGGGACGCGTCGAGCTGCGGACGGCCTTGTCGGGATATCTGGGGCGAGCGCGCGGGGTGATCGCGCCGCCCGAGCGGATCATCGTCACCTCCGGTTACGTGCAGGGGCTCGCGCTCCTCACGCGCGTCCTGGAATCCGGAGTCATCGCGATGGAGGATCCCGGGCTGCCCTTCCACCGGAACGTGGTGCGGCACAACGGCGGGACCGTGGCCCCTGTGAGCGTCGACGAACGAGGTGCCCGCGCCGTGGAGTTGGGCGACGCGGCCGCCGTCGTCGTCACACCCGCGCACCAGTACCCGACCGGAGTGACACTCCACCCGGAGCGGCGGCGGGCTCTCACGGACTGGGCACGCGCGCGTGGAGGACTGATTGTCGAGGACGACTACGACGGGGAGTTCCGCTACGACCGGCAGCCCGTGGGCGCACTCCAGGGAATGGCACCGGGACAGGTGGCCTACCTGGGGACGGCCTCCAAGACCCTCGGACCCGCGCTGCGGCTCGGCTGGATGGTGCTGCCGCCGCACCTGGTCGACGCGGTCGCCGACGCCAAGCTGCACAGCGACCACCACACCGAGTCCATCGGCCAGTTGGCCCTCGCGGAGCTGATCACCAGCCACGCCTACGACCGGCACGTACGCGCGTGCCGACTGCGGTACCGGCGGCGGAGGGATCAGCTACTGGCCCGGCTGGGGCCACGTCGGAGTGTGCACGGGATCGCAGCCGGGCTGCACGCCCTGGTGGACGTGGCGGACGAGAGCGCGGTGCTCGCACGGGCCGCCGAGGAGGGGCTCGCGGTGGGACACCTCGGGGAGCACTGGCACGGACCGGGTGAAGGGCGGCCGCAGGGATTGGTCGTGGGGTACGGGACACCTCGGGAGCGCGTCTATCCAGAGGCGCTGGAGGTGTTGGGGAGGGTGCTGGAGGGTTGAGGCGGCGGGCGCGCAGGTGCTGAATTGGGTCACGAAATGACGTACTGATTGGTTCTGTTGAGGGGTCCACTGCGTCCGTAGCGTCGTGCCCATGACGAACTCGCTTCTCCCGCGCAGGGGCCCGCAGCGTGTCCTGGCACTGGCCCAGTTGAGCAACTCCATCGGAGACGGCGCCTTCTACGTCACGTCCGCCCTGTACTTCACCCATGTCGTCGGGCTCGCCCCCGCGCGCGTGGGGCTCGGCCTCACGGTCGCCTGGGCGGTCGGCTCGGTGGTGGGGGTGCCATTGGGGCGGCTCGCCGACCGGCGGGGGCCGCGCGGCACGGCGGTGCTGCTGGCGCTCGCGACCGGCCTCGCGGTGGCGTCCTTCCTCGTCGTACGCGGCTTTGTGCTGTTCGTGCTCGCGGCGTGCGCGTACGCGGCCGCGCAGTCGGGGCTCGCGGCGGCCCGGCAGGCGCTGCTCGCCGGGCTGGTCTCCCGGGAGGAGCGGACGGAGTTGCTGGCGCATCTCCAGTCGACGCTCAACGCAGGCCTGGCGGTCGGTGCGGGCCTCGGCGGACTCGCGCTGCACGCGGGGACCCGGGAGGCCTACCTGGGGGTGTTCGCCCTGGACGCGATGAGCTTCCTGTTGTGTGCGGTGGTGCTGCTGCGGCTGCCGGCCGTCGCCCCCACAGGCGCCCCCGCGGGTGTGGACCGCGGCAACAAGCCCGGAGTGCTGCGTGATCGCCCGTACGCGCTCGTCACGCTGCTCAATACCGTGCTGCTGCTACGGATGCCGCTGCTCAGCCTGGGCATCCCGCTGTGGATCGCCGAGCGGACCGAGGCCCCCGCCTGGCTGGTCTCCGCGCTGTTCGTGCTCAACACCGGTGCGGTGATGCTCTTCCAGGTGCGGATGGCGCGCGGGGTGACGGGCCTCGCGTCGGCCACGCGCGCGGTGCGGCGTTCGGGGCTCGTGATGCTGGCGTCGTGCGCGGTGTTCGCCCTGTCGGCCGGGGTCTCGACCTGGGTGGCGGTGGGCGTGCTGACCGCGGGTGCGGTGCTCCAGGTCGTCGCCGAGATGCAGCAGTCGGCCGGTTCCTGGCAGCTCTCCTTCGATCTCGCCCCGGCCGACCGTGTCGGCGAGTACCAGGGCTTCTTCGGTACGGGCGTGACGGTGGCGCGCACGGCGGGGCCGCTGGTGCTGACGGCGCTGCTCGTGGGGTGGGGGACGCCGGGCTGGCTGGTCCTGGGCGGACTGATGCTGGCGGCTTCTTACGGGATGGGGCCGGCCGTGCGGTGGGCGGCCGGCAGCCGGGCCACCGCACCACAAACAGAGCAGATCAGGCAGCCGGTGCCCGTGAACTGACCACAGCCGGGAGGGAGTCCAGGAACAAGGCCCCCGCGAGCAGCCCGCTGCTGCCGCGGGGGCTCCACGCGCGCGCGTGGAGGTCGTCGTCGAAGGCGGCGAGGGCCGCACGGCCCGCTTCCGTGGACGTACTGCCCGCTTCGAGAACCCCGCGGGCGCCCGCCTGAACATGACGCAGGCCCTGCGGGCCTGCCGTGTACAGCAACTCCGTGTCCTGGAGCGTGGACATGACGGTGAGCAGGGCGTCGAGCCGGGCGTACGGCTCGGGGGCACCCGCCGAGCGCGCCACGGCCAGCGCATCCAACGCCCGCCGTACGTGCGGGAATCCGGCCCGTGCCTCGCCTCGCGCCCCGGCGGCCCCGTACTTCGCCGAGACCGAGGAGCCCCGGGAGGGCCGTCGCGGCGCCTGCCGGTCGGGGTGTGCCGCAAGCCGCTTGGCGGTCGCGGCGAGGTCGCGGGCCGGGGCACGTGGCTCCAGGGTCGCCGCGGCGACCAGCAGGCCGAGCACCCACAGCGCCCCGCGGTGCCCGCCGCCCGCGAGGCCCACCGAGTGCTCGGTGGACCGTCCGATCGCGCCCAGTTCGGCACGGAGCCCGGGCGTCGCCGAACCGGTGCGGCGGGCGGCGGCCGCCATCGCCGCCAGACCGGGCGCCAGCGCCTTGGCCGACCAGCGCAGGGAGCAGTGGTCCTGTCCGGTGGCGCGGGCGCCGAGATCGCGCGGGTCGGGCAGTCCGGGCTTGGGGGCCAGCGCCAGTTGCCCGGTCAGTGCGGTCACGGCGGCCTGCGCCAGCGTCTCGTCCTCACGTCGAAGCACGGCGCCGCCTGATCGTCTTCTTCCTGTGGTTTCCCGTCATGCGGGGCAACCTAGGTACGGCAACCGTCAGAGGCCTGATGGTCGGCTGTGAAGACGCTGAGCGTCAGGGCGGGCGTCAGCGCGGCGCGGACCTGTGCGACGTATGCGGATCTATGCCGTCAGGAGCGGCGCGTCTTCCCTCCACTTGAGCACCTTGTCGAAGCTGACCACCGCGCCGCCTCTGCCCGATTTGTTGCCGATGTGGACATGATCGGCGAGTTCCTGGATCAGGCACAGGCCCCGGCCGTGCTCGGCGTCACTGTGAGCGGGCCGAAAGGGCACGCGCCCGCGGCCGGACGGGAACCCGGGGCCGGAATCGGCCACTTCGATCCGGCACTTCTCGCCGTCGAGGTAGGCCGTGACCCGGAAGGCCTCGGCCGGCTGTCCTTCGTCGGAGTCGCCCCCGTGCTCGACGGCGTTGGCGCAGGCTTCGCTCAGCGCGACGGAGAGATCGTACGAAATATCCGGATCCACCCCCGCGGTCTCCATCGTGCCGATCAGGAGGCGCCGGGCGAGCGGGACGCTCGCGGCTTCGCGCCGGAGATGGAGGGACCACCAGATGCTCATGCTCCAGCCTCCTGGCCGCGGCTCGACATACCGTTACGTATTGCCGCAAGGGGCGGAGTGTAAGCGTGCGGCTGACGTGATGCCGCCCATACGGCGGATGTGCCGACGACTGCGATCGGTGTAGACGAGGGCGACTCCCACCAGAACGTGATCTTCCGGGCCGTACGGAACCTTGCGGACCTGCCGTATGGAGGGGGCAGGCCCAGTGCGATGATGAGCCCGCAATGAGTGCCCCCCACAAACGTGCGCATCCCGGAGGTGATCTCCGGGTTCCGAGGGCCGCGATGTTCGCCGCGGTCTGCGTCGTGCTGGCCGCTGTCGGGCACGTGGTCGCTTCCTGCGCCGCCGTTCCGCTGTGGTCGCTGGGGGCCGGATTGCTCGCCGTCTTCGCCGTCGCGGCGCCGCTCGCCGGGCGTGAGCGCTCGCTGCCGGGCATCGCCGCACTGCTCGCGGTCGGCCAGACCGTGCTGCACACACTGTTCGGTCTTGGCCAGCACGGCACGGCTGTGCAGGCCGGGAGCGTGGACACCTCGCTCGTGGCGCGGGCCGCGCGACTGGTGTGCGGGGCGTCCGTCGCGGCGATCAGCCCGGCGCAGGCGCAGCGGATCCTCGCCGACGCGCGGATCGACGCGGGCACGGGCGTGGGTGCGGGTGCTGGTGCGGGTCCTGGTGCTGGTGCTGGTGCTGGGCATGCCGTGCAGCACCACTCCGTGGACGCCATGACGGCCGCCGCGGGCTCCTCCGCATCGGTGCTGCCCTCCCTGCCCATGCTGCTCGGCCACGTTCTCGCGGGCGTCGCCGCCGGGTGGCTGCTGCGCCACGGGGACATCGCGCTGCGGCGCCTCATGCGGCTGTCGGTGCAAGGGGAGGGGCCCGTCCGAGCCCTGCGCGGGGCCCTCGCGCTCGTACGGGCTCTGCTGGCGGGCCTTCCAGGTACGCCCGAGGTGCCGCCACGCGTAGCGGGCGCCACGCGGCTCGGGCCGCCCGCACCGCGTACGACCGTTCTTCAGCACTCGGTGATCAGACGCGGACCGCCGTCCGCCGTGGACCTCGCCCTCGCCGCCTGACGCGACGCACCACCACTCCCAGGGGTGCCGTCGTGCGGCACGCGCGCGTGCCCGTCTTTCCGCACGCGCAACCCCTGTTCTTTCACCGAACCAGTGCTGAAAGTGGAGTGTTCTCTGCCATGAAGGCTTCCCGTATCGCCGCCACCGGTGTCATCGCCGCCTCGGCCGTCCTCGTCCTGTCCGCCCCCGCCTTCGCGCACGTCAGCGTGACGCCGGAGGGCACGGCCACCAAGGGCGGCTACGCGACGGTGAACTTCAAGGTGCCGAACGAGCGCGACGACGCCTCGACCACCAAGCTCGAAGTGAACTTCCCGACCGACCACCCGCTCGCCTCGGTCATGCCGGCGCCGGTCGACGGCTGGAAGGTCGAGGTCACCAAGTCCAAGCTCGCCAAGCCGGTCGAACTGCACGGCGAGAAGATCGACGAGGCCGTGAGCAAGGTCACCTGGACCGCCGACGGCAAGGGCATCGAGCCCGGCTACTTCCAGAAGTTCCCGCTCTCCATCGGTGCGCTGCCCGAGAACACCGACGAGCTGGTGTTCAAGGCGATCCAGACGTACTCCAACAAGGAGGTCGTGCGCTGGATCGAGCCCCAGCAGAAGGGCGAGGAGGAGCCCGAGACGCCGGCGCCGGTGCTCGCGCTGTCCGCCGCCGAGGACGACCACCACGGGGCGGACGCCTCCGACAGCGACTCCGGTGACGCCGAGGACGCCCAGGCCGCCTCCAGCGAGTCGACCGAGCAGGCCGCCGACTCATCCGCTGGCAGCGACACCACGGCCCGCGTCCTGGGCATCGTCGGCATCGTCGTCGGCGTGGCGGGCGTCGCGTTCGGCGTTCTGGCCGGTCGCCGGCGTACCGACGCCTGACGCCCAAGTACATCTCTGGCGCGCGCCTTCGGGGTCGTACGACGACGTACGACCCCGGTGCGGGCCGCACCTCTCACATCTGGGACATTTTCCTATGCGCAAGAAGACGTTTGCCGCCGCCCTGGTCGCCGCGGCCGCCCTGACCCTCACCGCCTGCGGCGCCAGCGACGACAGCAGCACACCCGTCGCCGAGGTGTCCGCCGAGTCCGGCTCGGAGAAGGCCGCGACGGTGCTCGACAAGCCGTTCGAGAAGCCCGACCTCGTCCTCACCGACACCCAGGGCAAGTCGTACGACCTCCGCAAGGAGACCAAGGGACAGCCGACGCTGATCTACTTCGGCTACACCAACTGCCCCGACATCTGCCCGCTGACGATGAACAACATCGCCGTCGCCAAGAAGCAGCTGCCCAAGGCCGAGCAGGACAAGCTCCGCATCGTGTTCGTCACCACCGACCCGGAGCGGGACACGCCCACCGAACTCGGCAAGTGGCTCAAGGGCATCGACCCCGCCGTCGTCGGCCTGACCGGCTCCTTCTCCACGATCCAGGGGGGCGCGCGGCAGCTCGGCATCTCCATCGAGCCGCCGACGAAGGACAAGGAGGGCAAGGTCACCTCGATGCACGGCACCCAGGTCATCGCGTTCTCGCCGAAGACCGACGGGGGCTATGTGCTGTACGGGGAGGACGCGACCGTCGACGACTACACCAAGGACCTCCCCAAGCTGATCAAGGGGCAGAAGCCGTGAGGCGCCTCATCGCGCCGGCCGTCGTCATGGCGGGCGCTCTGGCCCTCTCGGGCTGCGGCGGCTCCGCCGACGGCGCCGACGCGGCCCCTGACCTGTCGGTCGAGTCCGCCTACATGCCCCAGCCGGTCACCGACTCCCTGGCGGCCGGCTACCTGACCGTCGTCAACAACAGCGACGCCTCCGACGACCTCGTCTCCGCCACCAGCGACATCGCCGAGGACGTCACCGTCCACCAGACGTCCGGTCAGACGATGAAGGAGGCCGGCCGGCTGAAGATCCCCGCGGACGGCCGGCTCGTCCTCGAAAGCGGCGGCACACACCTGATGTTCGAGAAGCTGAAGCGCAAGCCGAAGGAAGGCGAGACGGTGTCCGTGGAGCTGCGCTTCACCAAGACCGACCCGATCAAGGTCGAGATGCCGGTGAAGTCCGCCACGTACCGGCCGGCGTCCGCGCAGTCCTCATCGTCCTCGTCGACGTCGCAGTCGACGTCGCACCACTGAGGGAGGGACCACCGTGAGGCAGGCCATCGCTCCCCGCGTACGGACGCTGCTGTTGCTGCTCCTCGCCGTCACCGGCGCACTCTTCGCCCAGGCCGCCCCCGTCTCCGCGCACGCCGCGCTGACCGGGAGCGACCCGCAGCAGGGAGCGGTGGTCGACGAGGCGCCCTCCCAGGTGTCGCTCACCTTCTCCGAGAAGGTCGCGATGTCCGACGGCGCCGTGCGCGTACTGGACCCGAAGGGCAAGCAGGTCGACACGGGCAAGACCTCCGACCTCGGCGGCAACACGTACGCCGTGCAGCTGCACTCGGGCCTGCCCGACGGCACGTTCACCGTCGCCTACCAGGTGGTGTCCGCGGACAGCCACCCCATATCGGGTGCCTTCACCTTCTCCGTGGGCGCGCCCTCCAAGACCTCCGTCGCACTGTCCGACCAGTCGGCGGGCGGCGGAGTCGTGGGCGGACTCTACGGCTTCGCCCGCTATGTCTCGTACGCAGGATTCGTTCTGTTCGTCGGCGGCGCGGCCTTCGTCCTCGCCTGCTGGCAACGCGGCGCCGGGGTACGGCCGGTGCAGCGGCTGGTGGTCTCCGGGTGGCTCGCGCTCACCGCGGCCACCCTCGCCATGCTGCTGCTGCGCGGCTCCTACACCGGGTCCGGCAAGGTCGGGGACATCTTCGACCTGAGCCTGCTCAGCCAAGTGCTGCAGACCAAGACGGGCGCGGCGCTCGTCTCACGGCTGCTGCTGCTCGCCGCGGGCGCGCTGTTCATCGCCGTACTCTTCGGGGCCTTCGATAAACGCGAGGACGAGAAGGAAAAGCAGGACCTGACCTTCGGACTCGCCATCGGCGGGATCGTCGTGGCGGCGGGCCTCGCCGCGACCTGGGCGATGGCCGAGCACGCCTCGACCGGCATCCAGACCGGCATCGCGATGCCCGTCGACGTCCTGCATCTGCTGGCCGTCGCCGCCTGGCTGGGCGGCCTGTCGACGCTGCTCATGGCGCTCTACCGCGCGCCGTCGATCGAAGCGTCCGCCGTACGCCGCTTCTCCGGCGTCGCGTTCGGCAGCGTGGCCGCCCTCGCCGCGACCGGCCTCTACCAGTCATGGCGCCAGGTCGGCTCCTGGTCGGCACTCACCGGTACGTCGTACGGGCAACTGCTGCTCGTCAAGATCGGCCTTGTGGCCGTCCTCGTCGGCGTCGCGTGGATCTCACGGCGCTGGACGGCCCGGCTGACATCAGCTCCGGAGGCCGTCGAGGCGGCCGACGCAGAGGACCGTACGGCCGAGGAAGTGCCTACGGCCGAGAAGGAGCCGGCCACCGCGCAGGTAGGCGGCGGTGACAACAAGCGTGCGGCCCAACTGGCCCGGCAGCGGGCCGCCGTGGCCACCGCGCGCGAGAAACGCGTCCGCGACGCCGATCCACTCCGCTCAGGCCTACGCCGCTCAGTGCTCGCCGAGGCGGGCGTCGCCGTGATCCTGCTCGCCGTGACCACCGTGCTGACGTCCACCGAACCCGGGCGCACGGTGGAGGACACCGAGGCCGCCACCGCCGCATCGCAGACGGAGTCCGCAGCGCTGTCCCTGGACCTTCCGTTCGACACAGGCGGCCAGGACGGCAAAGGCATCGCACGGCTCGAACTCGACCCGGCACGCGTCGGCGGCAACGACATGCACGTCTACGTAGAGCGGCCCAACGGCAAGGCCTTCGACATCCCCGAGGTCAAAGTCGCCTTCACCCTCGAGTCGAAGGACATCGGACCCCTGCCCGTGGTCCCCGACCGCATCGCCACCGGACACTGGACGGCGAGCGGGGTGCAGATCCCCATGGCGGGCAACTGGCACATCGAGGTCACCGTACGGACCTCCGACATCGACCAGGTGACCGTGGACAAGAACGCGCAGATCGGCTGAACCTCACCATGGCAGAACAGTCCACTCCGGACACGTCCCCCCCGGCGGCATCCTCCCCGGCAGCCGCTACCGAGGAAGCCGTTTCCCAGGAGCCCTCTCCCAGAGGGGTCATCTCGCGGCGGCGGCTGCTCGGTACCGCCGGTGCCACCGGGCTCGCACTCGGCGCGGCAGGCGGAGCCGCCGGGTATGCCGCCGCGCCCTCCGCCGACCGGACCGCTCCCCTCACCTCGCTCGGCACGGACCAGGTGATGTTTCACGGGAAACATCAGCCGGGCATCACCACGGCCCTCCAGGCACACGGCCACCTCATCGCCTTCGACCTGACGGCGGGCGCGAGCCGCAAGGAGGCGGCCGCGCTCCTGCGCCGCTGGTCGACCACGACCCAGCGGCTGATGGCAGGCGAGACGGCAGGAAGCGACGACACGGATGTCGCGCGCGACGCGGGCCCGTCGTCCCTGACCGTCACCTTCGGCTTCGGACACAGCTTCTTCGCCCGTACGGGACTGGAGAAGCAGCGCCCAATCGCCCTCGACCCGCTGCCCGACTTCTCCTCGAACCACCTCGACAAGGCACGCAGCGACGGCGACCTGTGGGTGCAGATCGGCGCGAACGACGCCCTCGTCGCCTTCCACGCCCTGCGCGCGATCCAGAAGGACACCGGCTCGACAGCCCGGGTCCGCTGGCAGATGAACGGCTTCAACCGCTCACCCGGCGCCACCGCGCAACCGATGACGGCCCGCAACCTGATGGGACAGATCGACGGCACCCGCAACCCGAAGCCGTCCGAGGCCGACTTCGACCAGCGGATCTTCGTACCCGACCCGGGTGAACCATCATGGATGGCCGGCGGCTCGTACGCCGTCGTACGCCGCATCCGCATGCTCCTCGACGACTGGGAGAAGCTCTCCCTCAAGGACCAGGAGAACGTCATCGGCCGGCGGAAGTCGGACGGGGCACCGCTGACCGGTGGCACGGAGACGACCGAGCCGGAACTGGAGAAGACGGATGCGGCGGGCCGGCTCGTCATCCCCATCAACGCACACGCGCGCATCACCCGGCCCGACCAGAACGGCGGTGCCGCGATGCTGCGCCGGCCGTTCTCCTTCCACGACGGCTTCGACGTGGACGGAGCACCGGACGCGGGCCTCCTCTTCGTCTGCTGGCAGGCCGACCCGCTGCGCGGCTTCGTACCCGTGCAGCGCAAGCTCGACCGGGGCGACGCGCTGTCCACCTTCATCCGGCACGAGGCCAGCGGGCTGTTCGCGGTGCCGGGCGGGGCAGCGGAGGGGGAGTACGTGGGGCAGCGGTTGCTGGAGGGATGAGGGCGCCCACTGGAGCACCGGGCGGTCCTGGAGTGACTCGCCGAAATGTGCGAGATGTGCGAGCCGAGTGGCTGACGGGGCCCTTGGTCCTGCGGGGGCGAGAAGCATGAGCCCAGCAGCGCAAGGCCCATTAGGGTGAGGCCATGCCAGCCAGCTACGCATATCTCGGTCCCGAGGGCACCTTCACCGAAGTCGCCCTGCGCACACTCCCGGAGACCGCCACCCGGGAACTCGTCCCGATGGTGTCCGTGCCCGCCGCGCTCGACGCGGTCCGAGGCGGCGAGGCCGAGGCCGCCTTCGTCCCGATCGAGAACTCCGTCGAGGGCGGCATCACCACGACGCTCGACGAACTGGTCGCCGGCGAACCGCTGATGATCTACCGCGAAGTACTGCTCTCGATCACCTTCGCACTGCTGGTCAGGCCGGGCACCAAGCTCTCGGAGATCAAGACGGTGACCGCACACCCGGCCGCCCAGCCGCAGGTGCGCAACTGGATGAAGAACAACCTCCCGGACGTGATCTGGGAGTCTGCGGCCTCGAACGCGGACGGCGCGCGCCTGGTGCAGGAGGGGCGCTACGACGCGGCCTTCGCAGGCGAGTTCGCGGCCCAGAAGTACGGCCTGGAACCGCTGGAGACCGGGATCCACGACGCGGAGAACGCGCAGACCCGGTTCGTGCTGGTGGGCAAGCCCGCCCGGCCCGCGGCCCGGACCGGTGCGGACAAGACGTCCGTGGTCGTCTGGCAGCGCGACGACCACCCGGGCGCCCTCGTCGAACTGCTCCAGGAGTTCGCCGTACGCGGGGTCAACCTGGTGCTGCTGCAGTCCCGGCCGACCGGTGAGGGCATCGGCAACTACTGCTTCGCCATCGACGCCGAGGGCCATATCGCCGACCGCCGGGTGAGCGAGGCACTGATGGGCCTCAAGCGGAG
The DNA here is from genome assembly GCF_011045015.1 of Streptomyces scabichelini. Lineage (GTDB taxonomy): Bacteria > Actinomycetota > Actinomycetes > Streptomycetales > Streptomycetaceae > Streptomyces > Streptomyces scabichelini. Next base: position 27,645 of record NZ_JAAKZY010000080.1, read on the forward strand.
ATGTCCTCAGGTGCGGTTCCTCGGGTCCTATCCGCAGGCCGAGGCCGACCCCCAGGACGCACGCATGCCGAGGGCCGGTACGTCCGACGGCGAGTTCGCGGCAGCCTCCGACTGGCTGGCGCGCTGCCAGGACGGCCGGTTCTAGCCCGGTCCTACCAGCTGGTCTTCTTCGTCCACAGAAGTTATCCACAGGTGATGTTCTCGACCTGGGGACAAGTCGACAACGAAGTGCGATGCAGTCGACAAATCGCCCTACGACCCCCAACTGCGTCCACAGCCTGGCAGGTCACCCTTCGTCCACCCGTTTCCGTCAACCAATCCCTTGGGGCGAACCATTTCCACTCGAAAGTGGGTGGAGAGGGGGTGAGGTTCGGGAGTTTTTCGCCCCCGCATACGGGTTTCGGAACGATCGGCTCCGTAGTCCACAGATCTTTCGCACAGCCTGTGGATAACTCTTGGAGGGGGCGGACTCCTGTGGACAACGCCCGCATCAAGTCCCGTTTCCCGCAAGGGAATCGAGTCAACTCACCGAATCCCACCTGCACCATTCCAGGGATTCACACTCCTTTTATTGACAGAGTTGATCAATTCCCCCATAACGTGACAGAGCAGGCAGATCGGAATACCGAGTCGTGGGCCCGAACCCCGCACCGGTAGCCTTGAGGGGTGATTGACCTTCGCCTGCTCCGTGAGGACCCCGACCGTGTGCGTGCGTCGCAGCGCGCCCGTGGAGAGGACGTCGCGCTCGTCGACGCCCTGCTCTCCGCCGACGAGCGGCGCAGGTCGTCCGGCGTCCGCTTCGACGAGCTGCGCGCCGAGCAGAAGGCTCTCGGCAAGCTGATCCCCAAGGCTTCCGGTGACGAGAAGGCCGAGCTCCTGAAGAAGGCGAGCCAGCTCGCCGCCGACGTCAAGGCGGCCGACGCGGCACAGGACGAGGCCGCGGCTCAGACCCAGGAGCTGCTGCTCCAGCTCGGCAACCTCGTGCACCCAGGCGTCCCGGTCGGCGGCGAGGAGGACTTCGTCACGCTGGAGACGCACGGCACGATCCGTGACTTCGCGGCCGAGGGCTTCGAGCCCAAGGACCACCTGGAGCTCGGCACGACGCTCGGCGCGATCGACGTCGAGCGCGGCGCCAAGGTCTCGGGCTCGCGCTTCTATTTCCTGACGGGCGTCGGCGCGCTGCTCGAACTCGCCCTCGTCAATGCGGCGATGACCCAGGCCACGGCCGCCGGCTTCACGCCGATGCTGACCCCGGCGCTGGTCCGCCCGCAGGCCATGGCCGGCACGGGCTTCCTCGGCCAGGCCGCGCAGGACGTGTACCACATGGACAAGGACGACCTGTATCTGGTCGGCACGTCCGAGGTGGCTCTGGCCGCGTATCACATGGACGAGATCATCGACGGCGACCGCCTCCCGCTGCGGTACGCGGGCTTCTCGCCCTGCTTCCGCCGCGAGGCCGGCTCGCACGGCAAGGACACCCGCGGCATCTTCCGCGTGCACCAGTTCGACAAGGTCGAGATGTTCTCGTACGTCGACCCGGCGGACTCGGAGGCCGAGCACCAGCGTCTGCTGGAGTGGGAGAAGCAGTGGCTGACCTCGCTGGGGCTGCCGTTCAGGGTGATCGACGTGGCGACGGGCGATCTCGGCTCGTCGGCGGCCCGTAAGTTCGACTGCGAGGCGTGGATCCCCACCCAGGGCAAGTACCGCGAGTTGACGTCGACGTCGGACTGCACGGAGTTCCAGTCGCGCCGCTTGTCGATCCGTATGCGGGACGGGAAGACGGTCAGGCCGCTCGCGACGCTGAACGGCACGCTGTGCGCCGTGCCGCGCACGATCGTGGCGATCCTGGAGAACCACCAGCAGGCCGACGGCTCCGTACGCGTGCCGGAGGTGCTGCGTCCGTATCTGGGCGGCCGGGAGATTCTGGAGCCGGTCGCCAAGTGAGCACCTCTGCTTCCGCCTTCCCGTACAGACTTGTCGCGACCGATCTCGACGGAACGTTGCTGCGCTCCGACGACACGGTCTCGGAGCGCACGCGTGAGGCGCTCGCCGCGGCCACCGCGGCGGGCGCCGCGCATATTGTCGTCACTGGGCGAGCGGTGCCCTGGACCCGGCACATACTGGACGAACTCGGGTACGACGGGATCGCGGTGTGTGCTCAGGGGGCGCAGGTGTACGACGCGGGGGCGCACCGGCTGCTCACCTCGCTGACCCTCGACCGGCAGCTGGCCGGTCTGGCGCTCGCGAAGATCGAGGCGGAGGTCGGTGCGCTGGCCCTCGCCGCAAGCCGTGACGGTCTCGACGGTGACGTCCTGATCGGCCCTGGCTACCGGGTACAGGGACAGCTGCAGGCCGTCCCGTTCACCGACCTCGCGGAGCTCTGGGCCGAGCCGCTGACCAAGATGTACATCCAGCACCCCCGCCTGTCCGACGACGAACTGGCGGATGCCGCCCGTCAGGCCGTGGGCGGTCTGGTGTCCATCACGATGGCGGGCGAGGGGATCGTCGAGATCCTCCCTCTCGGCCTCTCCAAGGCCACGGGTCTCTCCCTGGCGGCCCGGCGCCTGGGCGTCAGGGCCGCGGACACCATTGCCTTCGGCGACATGCCCAACGACATCCCGATGTTCAACTGGTCCGCCCATGGCGTGGCCATGGCCAACGCCCACGAGGAACTCAAGGCGGTCGCCCACGAGGTGACACTGTCCAACGAGGAGGACGGGATCGCGGTGGTGCTGGAGCGGTTGCTGGGCTGAGTGCGCGACGCTGTCGCTGTGACTCGGCAGTGGCCACGTCACAGCGACGGCGTCGCGTCAACGTCGGGGAGGGCGGCCCGCGCGAGATGCGCGCTCGAAGCGGCCGCCCCGGGCAGCTCCCCGTGCGGGGCGGACTCGACGGAGCGGTAGCTACTCCGGAGTGCGCCGCGGGCTGCCCTGTCGGGAGCTCGACGGACTGCTGCTGATGGGCATCGTCGCGCTCCTCTCCCAGAATTCGGCGCCGGAGGAACCCGGCGACCTGGACATAATTACTCTGCCCGTACGCCGAGTTGGGCGCCACCGAATAAAAAGGGGAGCCTCCGGGATGGGCGCTCCGGGAACGGCTACCGGCGGCGCCACCTGCGCCGTCGCGCCTTGCTGAAGAACCAGCCCGCGGGAGGCTCGTCGGACCGCCAGGGCTGCGGTTCGGGGCCTCTGTCGCGCCAACGGGCGGCGAGCATACGGGCTCGTGCCGACGGTTCGGCCGTCTCGGCGGACCGTATGAAGTCCTCGTCCAGGACAAGTTCGTCCCAGGTGTCCTCGGACTCCCCCTGACCGTCCTGGCCGTCGCTCCGCGATGCCTGCCCTGCCATCCCCGTTCCTCCTCGCTGTGCATCCCTTTGCCACAAGTGTGCCGTTGCGCGTGTAAAGCCGATCTCAAGATCAAAAGCGGCCTCACATCACCCCACATCAAAAGCGGCCCCACGCGCGCGTGCACCCGAACAGCGGTCACGCGCGCGTGGAGCCGCCCCGACTCCCCGGAGGGCTTATTCCTCCCCGGCCAGTGTCAGCGTCCGCAGTTTCTGCCCCGCGAACCATGTGGCGGCGACAGTCACCGCGACCAGCAGTACCGTCCCCGTCGTCAGGCCGACGTCCGAGGTGACGAGGTCTCCGCCGGTGACCTCATGGGCCACGGCGAGCGACCACTGCTGGACGCTGAGCGTGCGCGCCCCGGACACCAGCGACCCGAAGAGGGCCTCCCAGACGAGGGCGTAGACGAGCCCGAAGACCACCGCGTGCCGCGTGACCGTGCCGAGCAGCAGGAAGAGGGCGGCGTACGCGATGGAGGCGACGAGCGCGGCCACGGTGTACGCGACGGCGATCTGCTGTCCGTTGCCGTTGAGGATCATCCCCGCGATGAACGTCGGGAGCGCGGAGAACGCCATGGTCACGGCGATGGCGACGATCAGCTTGGTGAAGATGATCGTGGGCCGCTTGATCGGCTTGGCCAGCAGGTACACCACCGAGCCGTCGTCGATCTCCGGCCCGATCGCGCCCGTACCGGCGATGACGCCGATGATCGGCACCATCGTGGCGAGCGCGAACCCGCCGAGGACATCGGCGGCCACCTGGTCGTCGGTGCCGGTGAAGGCACGGACCGCCACGGAGATCACGATCAGCAGGACGGGCAGCGCGCCCAGGATGAGGGCCCGGCGGCGGCCGAGCAGGCCACGGTAGGTGAGTCGGGCGACTGTGGGGTCGTACATCTTCGGCCTCCTACGCCGCGACGAGATACGAGAAGACGGACTCGAGGGACTCGTCCGAGGGCGAGACCGTCAGCAGCCGGATGTCGTGGTCCCGGGCCACCCGCGGCAGCAGTGCCGTGAAGCGCCCGAAGTCGACCGCCTGGATGCGCAACGCGCCCTCCTGGAGGTCCACTTCGATGCCGGCGGTCGAGGGGTCGGCGATGAGGGCGGCCGCGAGCGCGCGGTCGTCGCTGGAGCGCACGAGGTAGCGGTGCGGGCGGTCGGTCATCAGTCGGCGGATGCGCCGGAAGTCGCCGCTCGCTGCGTGCCGTCCGGCGACGATCACCTCGATGTGCGAGGCGAGTTGCTCGACTTCTTCGAGGATGTGGGACGAGAACAGCACCGTGCGTCCCTCGTCTCCCATGCGGCGCAGCAGGTCCATCAGCTGCATGCGCTGGCGCGGGTCCATTCCGTTGAAGGGCTCGTCGAGCAGCAGCAGGGACGGCTCGTGGACGAGCGCGGAGGCCATCTTCACGCGCTGCCGCATGCCCTTGGAGTACGTCGAGATCTTCCGGTCCTGCGCGTACTCCATTTCGACGGTGGCGAGTGCCTTCTGGGCGGCCTTCTTGCCGAGGCCGTGCAACTCGGCGTTGGCGACGACGAATTCGCGGCCGGTGAGGAAGTCGTACATCGCCTCGCGTTCGGGGACGATGCCGATCTTCTTGTAGATCTGTTCGTTGCGCCAGGTCGGCTGTCCGTCGAGCGTGACGGAGCCCGTGGAGGGGGCCAGGAAGCCGCCCATCATGTTGATGAGGGTGGACTTTCCGGCGCCGTTCGGGCCGAGCAGGCCGGTGACGCCGGGGCCGATCGTCATGGTGATGTCGTTGACGGCGACCACGTTGCCGAACCAGCGCGAGACGTGGTCGATGTTGAGCGTGGTCACAGTCCGACCTTTCGGTAGCGGCGCATCAGGAGGCCGTAGCAGCCGGCGATGAGGCCCAGGACGGCGAGGAGGTAGACGACGCCCTCGCCGTTCGACGGGCCCACTGCTCCGGGGAACGAGGATGAGGCTCCGAGGAAGGCGGTCTGCACTCCATCGATGAGCGTGATGGGCGAGAAGAGGCCGAGCCAGGCGATCGCGTCGGTGCTGTTCTGCTCGTACGCGATGGCCTGGACTGTGGAAACGGCTCCGTAGGAGATGGTCAGCGTGGCGATGACGGCCGCGATGCCGAAGCCGCGGCGCGGGGTGATCGCCGAGATGACCAGGCCGATGCCGGCGAAGAGCAGTGAAAGCAGTGCCACGGAGACGAGCCCCTGTGCGAATCCCTTGGTCTGGTCGGCGAAGTCGAGTTTGGCCAGCAGTGCGCCCACATAGAGCACGAGCAGCGGTGCGGCGGTGAGGATGAACATCGCCGAGGCCAGTGCCGCGTACTTGGCGCGGACGTAGTCGGCCGTCTCGATGGGGCGCGAGAAGTACAGCGGTACGGTCTTGAAGCGCAGGTCGCGCGAGACGGACTGCGGTGCCTGCGAGGCCACGTACAGGCCGATGACCGCCTGCAGGAAGATCGCATAGCGCGTGTAGTCGACCGGCAGATCCTTCGCCGTGGTGGCGACCGCGACGGCCACCATGATGGCCGCGGGCACGCACATCACCACGAAGAGCAGCATCGGCAGGACCTTGGACTTGGCCGAGCGACCGAGGCCGTACGCGCCGCGCAGGGACTGCGAGTAGAGCGAGCGGCGGGCGTATGCGCGGCCCAGGCGCGGGCCGTCGTAGTTGCGGTAGCCGATGTTGTGGATCCGGGTCTGCTCGCCTGCCCGGGCCGGGGTCTGCTCAACCGCCATGGCCGACCGCCTCCTTCCGCTCTTCGTCCCGCGCTTCGTCGGCGTCCTTGAAGACCTCCGAGATGTGGTGCCTGCGCTGTTCCATGCGGACCAGGCCGAGGCCGAGGTCGGCGACAACGTCGCGTACGAGGTCGTACGTCTCCTCGCCGTCAGCCGTGAGCAGCAGGATGTGGCCGGCGCCCGGCAGGCCGCTGCCGTCGTGGGTGTCGATCCCGCGCGCGTGCAGCACGTCGCGCACCGCGCGGGTGCCGTCCGGGTGGTCTTCGGTGTCGGTGACCTCGATCGCGAGGGTCGTCGTGGTCTGGGTGAAGTCCGTGGTGGAGCTGGACCGCAGGAGCTTGCCGCCGTCGATGACGACGACGTGGTCGCAGGTGCGCTCCAACTCGCCCAGCAGGTGCGAGGTGACCAGGACCGAGATGCCGAAGTCGGTGTGGATACGGCGGATCAGGCCGAGCATCTCGTCACGGCCGCCGGGGTCGAGGCCGTTGGTCGGCTCGTCGAGGAAGACCAGCTGGGGGTCGTGGACGAGGGCCTGCGCGAGCTTGACGCGCTGCTTCATGCCGGTCGAGTAGCCGCCGATAGGGCGATAGCGCTCTTCGTACAGGCCGACGTGGCGCAGCGTGTCCGCGGTGCGCTCGCGGGCCGCCGCAGGGGGCAGGCCGGACATGCGCGCCATGTGGACGACGAACTCGGTGGCGGAGACGTCGGGCGGCAGGCAGTCGTGCTCGGGCATGTACCCGACGCGCTCGCGGATGTCGCCGCCCTTGGTGGCGACGTCGAGGCCGAGCACTTCGGCACGGCCCTCCGTGGCGGGGGACAGACCCAGCAGGATCTTGATCAGTGTGGACTTGCCGGCTCCGTTGGCTCCGACGAGTCCCGTCACACCGGGCCCGACGTCCAGGGACAGCCGGTCAAGCGCGGTCACCCTCGGGAACCGCTTGCTCAGGGTTTCGGTCGCGATCACAGTCACGCTTCGAAAGTAGTGGCGCAGGCCACAGCGGTGCGTCACCCCAGGGAGCTGTATCGGTGTCACTCTCCGGTATTACGGGCCCGTAAGGGTCCCCCTGAAGTCGAACAGCCGGGGCGGTCATCCACATCGGACGGGTTGTCCACAGGCTCCGCTCACGCCTGTTGACGCGGCTTCCAACAATTGCCACATTCGTCAGGGCCCGGCACGCAGCCGCTGACGGGCCGGGTCGGCATGCGTGAGGGGGATCGCGTGAGCAAGATGGATCCGGTGACGGGTCAGGGTCTGCTCAAGGGAGCGCGTGAGCGCTGGGTGCGTACGGGCGGGGTCGAGCTGTGCGTCGCCGAGCTGGGCGACCCGTCGCAGCCCACGGTGCTGCTCGTCCACGGCTATCCGGACACCAAGGAGGTGTGGTCGGAGGTCGCGGCACGCCTCGCGGAGCTCCAGGGATTTCACGTGGTGCTGTACGACGTCCGGGGGCACGGCAGGTCGACGGCCCCGCGGCCGCTGCGCGGCGGGTTCACGCTGGAGAAGCTGACGGACGACTTCCTCGCGGTCGCGGACGCGGTCAGCCCGGACCGGCCGGTGCATCTGGTCGGGCATGACTGGGGCTCGGCCCAGTGCTGGGAGTTCGTCACGGTCGAGCGGACCGAGGGGAGGATCGCCTCCTTCACATCGATGTCGGGCCCGTCCCTGGACCACTTCGGGCACTGGATCAAGAAGCGCATGGCCCGCCCGACCCCGCGCAGGGCCGGTCAGCTCCTCGGCCAGGGCGCCAAGTCCTGGTACATCTACCTGCTGCACACCCCCGTCCTGCCGGAGCTCGTCTGCCGTGGCCCGCTCGGCAGGCAGTGGCCGAAGATCCTTCGGCGGATCGAGAAGATTTCCACGGACGACTACCCGACCGCCTCGCTGCCCTCGGACGCGGCACACGGCGTGTGGTTGTACCGGGACAACGTCCGGGCGCGCCTGCGCAACCCGCGCCCGGACGCGTACGCACACGCGCCCGTGCAGCTCATCACGCCCTTGAAGGACGCCTTCCTGTCCGAGCGGCTCTACGACGAATTGGAGCAGTGGGCCCCGCAGCTGGTCCGGCGCACGCTCCCGGCCAAGCACTGGATCCCGCGCACCCGGCCGGATCAGCTGGCGACCTGGATCACCGAGTTCGTGACGTCCGCCGAGGGCGGGAGGCCCGCGCCGGTGGCGACAGGCAAGTACGCGGACCGGTTCGGCGGGCAGCTGGTACTGGTCACCGGGGCGGGCAGCGGCATCGGGCGGGCCACGGCCTTGGCGTTCGCGGAGTCCGGCGCGCGCGTGGTGGCCGTCGACCGGCACGCGGAGAGCGCGGTCCGCACCGCGGAGCTGTCCCGTCTGGGCGGTGCCCCCAAGGCCTGGGCCGAGACGGTCGACGTCTCCGACGAGCGGGCCATGGAGGAGTTCGCCGACAAGGTCGCCGCCGAGTACGGGGTGGTGGACGTGCTGGTGAACAACGCCGGGATCGGGCTCTCCGGCTCGTTCTTCGACACCACCGCGGAGGACTGGAAGAAGGTCCTCGACGTCAACCTGTGGGGCGTGATCCACGGCTGCCGGCTCTTCGGCAAGCAGATGGCCGAGCGCGGGCAGGGCGGTCACATCGTCAACATCGCGTCGGCTGCGGCGTATCTGCCCTCGAAGGCACTGCCCGCCTACAGCACCTCCAAGGCGGCCGTGCTGATGCTCAGCGAGTGCCTGCGCGCGGAGCTGGCGGGCCAGGGCATCGGCGTCTCGGCGATCTGCCCGGGCTTCGTCAACACCAACATCACCTCGACCGCGCACTTCGCGGGCGTCGACGCCGACGAGGAGAAACGGCGCCAGAAGAAGACCGCACGGCTGTACGGGCTGCGGAACTACCCACCGGAGAAGGTGGCCGACGCCGTCCTGCGCGCCGTCGTCCGCAACCAGCCCGTGGTGCCCGTGACCCCCGAAGCCCGCGGCGCCCGCCTGATGTCCCGCTTCACGCCCAGGGTGCTGCGCGTGATCGGACGAATAGAGCCACGGCTGTGAGGAGAAGGGCGGCGAAGGCTGAGGAAGGCGAAGGCTGAGGAAAACGTCGGCAAGGAAGGAGAGTTGTCCACAGGTAACATCAACTTGCCCTGTGGATAACGCACTTGGCTGTGGATCAAACCTCGGCACCAAAATTTAATGCGTGATCAGCGTCTCGCCAGGCACTCTGGCGAAATGAACGAATCCGAGCTGGAGGAACGGCGCACCGTGAAGGTGTCGAAGTACCTCTCCAAACACCTGCGGCATCAGCCCGAGAGAATCGGGCTCACGCTCGACGAGGGCGGCTGGGTCGAGATCGAGACGCTGATGGCCGCGGCGGCCGCGCACGGCTTCCGGTTCACTCGCGAAGAACTCGATCACGTGGTGGCCACCAACGACAAGCGGCGCTTCGCGATCGAGGGCACCCGGATCCGTGCCAGCCAGGGCCATTCTGTCGAGGTCGACCTCGGACTGCCCCCGGCGACACCGCCCGCGTACCTCTACCACGGGACCGTCGCCCGCAACCTGGACGCGATCCGCGCCGAGGGTCTGAGGCCCATGAACCGGCACGACGTGCATCTCTCGCCGGACCGCGAGACCGCGACTCGCGTCGGAGCCCGTCGCGGCCGCCCCGTCGTGCTCTCCGTGGACGCCGCCGCCATGCACCGCGGCGGCCACGTCTTCAGGGTCAGCGCCAACGGCGTCTGGCTCACGGCCGCCGTGCCGCCCCGCTACCTGCGGTTTCCCGGCCCGCACTGACCCGTCGTGCCGGCGCGCGTCCAGGCTGCGCTTAGGCTCTGTGCCATGAGTCTGCGCCTGAGCACCGTGATCCTGCCGTATCTCCGCTGGCATGAGGGAGGGCGTTCCGCGTGGCAGCGCGCGGAGCAGCTGGGCTTCCACACGGCGTTCACGTACGACCATCTGTCGTGGCGGACGTTCCGCGAGGGTCCGTGGTTCGGCGCCGTGCCGACACTGACGGCCGCCGCGGGCGCCACCGACCGTCTGCGCCTCGGCACGCTGGTGACCTCGCCGAACTTCCGGCACCCGGTGACCCTCGCCAAGGAGCTGATCTCGCTCGACGACATCTCCGGTGGCCGCGTCACCCTTGGCATCGGCGCGGGCGGCAAGGGCTTCGACGCCAAGGCACTCGGCCAGGAACCGTGGACGCCGCGCGAGCGGGCCGACCGCTTCGGGGAGTTCGTGCCGCTGCTGGACCGGCTGCTCACCGAGGACTCCGTCTCGTACGACGGCCGGTTCTACTCGGCGTACGAGGCCTTCAACATCCCCGGCTGCGTCCAGCGCCCCCGGCTGCCCTTCGCGGTGGCCGCCACCGGGCCGCGCGGGCTGAAGCTCGCCGCCCGGTACGGGCAGGCGTGGGTGACGACGGGCGACCCGAAGCTGTTCGAGACGGGCACTGCGGAGCAGTCGGTTCAAGCCCTTCGCGGACAGGCCGAGAAGCTGGCCGCCGCGTGCGACGCGGTCGGCCGTGACGCCGACGAGCTCGACAAGATCCTGCTCACCGGTTTCACCCCGGACCGCGGCCGTCCGTTGGAGTCCCTCGACGCGTTCGTCGACTTCGCCGGCAAGCACAGGGAACTCGGCTTCACGGACATCGTGATCCACTGGCCCATCCCGGACTCGGACTTCGCGGCGGACGAGAAGGTCTTCGAGCAGATCGCGATGGAGGCGCTCGGGCAGCTGGGCTGATGTTCTTCCGGGGCCCGGGGGACGCATGGCACCACAGATGAGGACGCGGGGCCCTCAGATGTGCGGTCTGCCACAGAGCCGCGTGGCCATATGCGGGACAATGGCGGCGTGACCTCAGCGACCCGCCGGCCCCAGACCCCGGCCTCCACCCTCCCGCCCCGGCTGATCGCCACGGATCTGGACGGCACCCTGCTGCGCGACGACAAGTCCGTCTCGCAGCGCACGGTCGCCGCACTGGCCGCCGCCGAGGAGGCCGGCATCGAGGTCTTCTTCGTCACCGGCCGCCCGGCCCGCTGGATGGACGTCGTCAGTGACCATGTCCACGGCCACGGCCTGGCCATCTGCGGGAACGGCGCCGCCGTGGTCGATCTGCACGGCGGCCCCGGCAGTCACCGCTTCGTCAAGATCCGCGAGTTGGCGCGCGAGAACGCCCTCGAGGCTGTCCAGCTGCTGCGCGAGGCGGCGCCCGGGACCGTGTACGCCGTCGAGCAGACGTACGGCTTCCACCAGGAGCCCGCGTATCCGAAGCTGCACATGGAGATCCCCGACAACCTCGCCCCCGCCGAGAAACTCCTGGCACCGGACGCCGCCGACGCCGACGAACCGGTACTCAAGATCCTCGCGTACCACCACGAGATGGATCCCGACGCCTTCCTCACCCTCGCCCGCCTCGCCGTCGGCGACCGGGCCACCATCACCCGCTCCAGCCCGAGCGCCCTGCTGGAGATCAGCGGCCCCGGCGTCTCCAAGGCCAGCACGCTCGCGCTGTGCTGCGCCGAGCGCGGCATCTCGCACGAGGAGGTCGTCGCCTTCGGGGACATGCCGAACGACGTGGAGATGCTCACCTGGGCAGGCACGTCGTACGCGATGGGCAACGCGCACCCCGACGTGATCGCCGCGGCCTCAGGGCGCACCGTCGCCAACAACGATGACGGGGTGGCGGTCGTGATCGAACGAATACTCGCGGAGCGGCGGTAACGCGCCTAGAGCTGCACCCCGCGCTCGGCCAGCCACCCCAGCGGATCCACACCCGACCCGTGATACGGCGTCAGGCGCACCTCGAAGTGCAGATGCGGTCCGGTCGAGTTGCCGGTCGTGCCCGACTGGCCGACCCACTGCCCGGGTACCACCCGCTCCCCCTGATCGACGGCGACGGCCGCGAGGTGTGCGTACTGCGTGTAGTAGCCGCCGGGGTGCCGCACCACGACCTCGATGCCGAACGGGCCGCCGCACGCCACCTTCACCACCTTCCCCTCGCCCACCGACCGCACCGGCGTGCCGATGTCCACCGCGAAGTCCTGCCCGGTGTGCCGGCTCGCCCACCGCTCGCCGCCGCTGCCGAAGCCCGCGGAGAGTTCGTACGTCTCCACCGGCGCGACCCACGCCTGCGTGCGGCTCGTCTCCGGCTGGTCGAGCCGGACGGCACCGCGGCACGCGCCCGCGGCGACCGAGGCGTCCGCCTGCCCTTGAAGCGTCGACTGCGCCGCTTCGAGCTTCTGCTCGATCCCCTGCTTCATCTCGGCGAGCTGGGCGTTGCGCTGTTCCAGCTCCTGCCAGGCCTGCGCGGCCTTCGCCTCGTCGGCGGCGAGCCGTGCCTCGGCGCGGCGGCTCTTGGTGACGGCGTTGTTGACCGCAAGGTCCGCCTGCCACACGGCACGCTGACCGCGCATCAGCTCCTCGGGGCTGTCCGCGAGCAGCATCTGCGCGGTGTGCGGAAGCCCACCCCCGCTGCGGTACTGGGCGCGCGCGATGCGGCCGAGATCCCCGCGCAGCACGGCGATGCCCCGCCGTTCCCGCGCGAGCAGCCGCTCCAGCCGCTCCGCCCGGGCCCGCTGCACCTCGGCTTCCCTGCGCCCCTCCTCGTACTGCCGTGTCGTGACGGACGCCTCCTCGAACAGCCGCACCACCTCGGCGCTGACGCCACCGGGGCCGTCGCCGTCACCGGTGGCCGCCGTGGGCCGGGCCGTCAGGACGGCCAGCGCACACAGCAGCGCCGGTACGAGCAGGGGATGGCGGCGAGGTGAGCGCATGACACGGATCGTGTCCCGCGCCGGGGGCGCGGGCCTGTTCAAGGCGTACGCCTGGGGGACCGAATGCCACGGACGGACCACCGCACTGCTCCGAACAGCGGCTCCGAACAGCGGCCTGGTTCGCGGCACTTCAGGGGCGGCGGTCTCCCCGCTAAACAGCGTCGGCGAAGTCGGGTGCCGCCGCCAGGAGCTCCGTGGCGTCCTCCCGCTCCCGCATCTCCCGCAGCGGTCCGTCCACCGCTGCCAGTTCGCCGTACGGGCCCCGCTGCACCACACGCCCCTCCGCCAGCACGATCACCTCGTCCACGGCCTCCAGGCCCGCCAGCCGGTGCGTGATCAGGAGCGTCGTACGGCCCTCGGTCGCGGCGAGCAGATCGGTGGTGAGCGCGTCGGCCGTCGGAAGGTCGAGGTGCTCCGCGGGCTCGTCGAGGACGAGGACCGGGAAGTCCGCGAGCAGCGCGCGGGCCAGCGCGAGCCGCTGCCGCTGCCCGCCGGACAGCCACGCCCCGTGCTCGCCAATCAGCGTGTCGAGCCCGTCGGGCAGCCCGTCGGCCCAGTCGAGCAGCCGGGCCCGCTCGAGCGCGGCACGCAGTTCGGCCTCGGTCGCGTCCTTCCGGGCGAGCAGCAGGTTCTCGCGCACCGAGCTGTCGAAGAGGTGCGCGTCCTGCGCGCACAGCCCGACCAGACGCCGTACGTCGTCGCTGTCCAGGTCGTACGCGTCCACGCCACCCAGCGTGTACGTCCCCGCGTCAGCGTCCAGGAACCGCAGCAGCACCTGAGCGAGGGTCGTCTTGCCGGACCCGGACGGCCCGACGACGGCGACCCTGCGCCCCTGTTCGAGCGTCAGGTCGAGCCCGGCCAGCGCGTCCCGGTCCTGCCCGTGGTGGCGGGCGGACAGCCCCTGGAGGACGAGCGGGAACGGCGACGCCGGTGCCTCCCGCGGCCGCTCCGGTTCGCGTACGGGATCGGGGGCGTCCAGAACCTCGTACACGCGCTCCGCGCTCTTGTGCACCCGCTGCCGGTACTGGACCGCCAGCGGCAGCCCCAGGACGGCCTCGAACGCGGCGAGCGGGGTGAGGACGACGACGGCCATCAGCACGCCGCTGAGGCGTCCGTCGGTGACCGCCTGGGCGCCGACCAGCGCGGTGGCCGCCACGGTGAGCCCGGAGATGAGGGCGGTGAGCCCGTCGCCGAGCGCGGTGGCGGTCGCGGTGCGCGATGCGATGCGGGTGAGCGCGGAGTCGGCCTGCCGCGCTTCGGCGGTACGCGCGGGCAGCGCACCGGCGACCGTCAACTCGGCCGTCCCGGTGAGGAGATCGGCCACGCGGGTCGCGAGGACGCCGCGGGCGGGGGCCAGCCTGCGCTCCGCGCGGCGCGCGACGGCGCCGGTCACCAGGGGGACGCCGATCCCGGCGGCGAGCAGTCCGAGGGCGAGGGCGGCTCCGGCCTCGGGCAGCAGCCAGGCCGTGAACCCCACGGAGGCGGCGGACACGACGACCGCGGCCGAGGCGGGCAGCAACCAGCGCAGCCAGTAGTCCTGAAGTGCGTCGACATCGGCGACGAGCCGCGAGAGCAGGTCACCGCGCCGGGTGGTCCGCATCCCCGCGGGAGCGAGCCGTTCGAGCCGCCGGTACACGGCGACCCGGGTGTCGGCCAGCATCCGCAGCACGGCATCGTGCGACACCAGCCGCTCGGCATACCGGAAGACTGCCCGCCCGATCCCGAACGCCCGCGTGGCCGTCACGGCGACCATCAGATAGAGCACGGGCGGCTGCTGCGAGGCCCGCGAGATCAGCCACCCGGAGGTGGCCATCAGCCCGACGGCGCTCCCGAGCGCGAGACTGCCGAGCAGGAGAGCGAGCGCGAGCCGACCACGCCGGGGCCCGGCCATGGCGCGGACGCGCGCGAGGACACCGCCCCGCCCCTGCGGGGATACGGGCAGCTCCTTTGCCCCGGCCGTGGGCACCGCCTGCGGTAGGCCGGTGCCGGACACACCTCCGGAGTCCACGGAACCGGATACCGCGACGGACTCACGGGGCTCCAGCCGCACCACCCGGTCCGCGACCCCCAGCAACGCCGGCCGATGCACCACGAGCAGCACCGTCCGCCCCACCGCCAAGCGCCGGACGGCCTCGACGACCTCGGCCTCGGTCTCCCCGTCCAGCGAAGCCGTCGGCTCGTCGAGCAGCAGCACGGGCCGGTCCGCGAGGAACGCCCGGGCCAGCGCGATCCGTTGCCGCTGCCCGGCGGACAGCCCGGCCCCGTCCTCACCGAGTACCGTCCGCATCCCGTCGGGCAGCGCGTCCACGAACTCGAGTGCGCCCGCGTCACCCAGCGCCTTCCGCACATCGGAGTCGTCGGCGTCGGGCCGCGCCAGCCGTACGTTCTCGGCGATGGACCCGGCGTACAGATGGGGCCGCTGCGGCACCCATGCCACACGCGAACGCCACTGCGTCAGGTCGGCCTCGGCGAGATCGACTCCCCCGATACCCACCC
>NZ_JAAKZY010000081.1 GCF_011045015.1 Streptomyces scabichelini
GGGTGGTGGATGACGGGCGGGGTCTGGTGAGGGGCGAACGGTGAATGGAACGGTCCGGCGGAGCTGGACGAGTCAGGTGAGTCGGTTGAGTCGGCTGAGCGGATCTAGCGGTCTATCCAGTGGATCTACACGGGGGTTCGAATGAGCAAGGCGATGCAGGTGCGAGTACGGGTGGCGGGCAGGCTGCAGGCCCTGGCGGACAGGGCGTGGGCGGTGCCGGCGGCCTGGGTGGTGAGGAGGACTTCGGCGGCGCGGAGGGATGCCGGAATGGTGACCTCCGAGTACGCGATGGGGCTGATCGCGGCGGTGGGGTTCGCCGCGCTGCTCTACGAGGTGCTGACCAGTGGGCAGGTCAAGGGGGCTCTGCAGGACATCGTGGAGCGGGCACTCAATGGCCAGTTCTGAGGCGGGGGCGGCCCGTCCAGTACGGGGCCGAGGGCTGGGCCCATTCGTGACCGAGGACCGAGGGTTCGTGACAGCGGAGGCGGCTGTGGTGCTGCCGGTGCTGGTCGCGTTCACGATGGCGCTGGTCTGGGCCCTGTTGGCCGCGTCCGCGCAGATCCAGTGCGTGGACGCGGCCCGGGCGGGGGCACGTGCGGCGGCCCGCCAGGACCCGCCGGACACGGTGATGACGGTGGCCCGGCAGGCGGCGCCGAGCGGGGCGCGGGTCACGGTTCAGCGCGAGGGCGACCTGGTGCGCGTGCGGGTTGCGGCGGAGCCGCCCGGCCCCGACGCGCTGGCCCTCGACCTGGAGCACGAGGCCGTGGCCCTGGCCGAGGAGACGGTGGGGGCGGGCGGATGACGAGGAGAGGCGAGCGATGGTGGGGTGCGCGTAGGAGAGCGTTGTCCTCGGACCGGGGCTCGGCGACAGTCTGGGCCGTCGGCGCTATCGCGGTGCTGTGCGTCGTCTTCGGCGTCGTCCTCGCGATGAGCCAGGCGGTGGTGTTCCGCCACCGCGCGGGTGGCGCCGCCGACTTGGCGGCGCTGGCGGCGGCGGACCACTGGATAGAGGGCGGTACGGCAGCCTGCGCCCAGGCAGGCCGGGTGGCGCGGGCCCAGGGCACCCGCATGGTGCGCTGCGCCGTCTACGGCGAGATCTCGGACGTCAGGGTCGCGGCGGGGCGCGGGCCGTTCACCGCCGAGGTCAGGTCTCGGGCAGGGCCGGCGGGGCCGGTGCCTCCGACGGGGTCTGAGGGGGTGTTGGCCCCGGCGGGATGAGGGTGCAATGGCTCCGTCTCGCCTCTCGGGCGAAGCGGTCGAGCCGGCAGAGGGAGTGACCCGCTGGAGAGGGCCGGTCTCGCACTGGTGGTGGGCCGGGCTCGTACTGGCGGGGGCCGGTCTCGCACCGGTGGTGGACCGGCCTCGCACTCGACGGTGGGCCGGTCTCCCACGGGAGCGTGAGGGGCTGACGTCACCGCCGCGTGTGAGCGGCCGACGTCGCACCGAGGGAAGGGCTGAGCCCCGCGCCGGAGGTGACACCATAGCCGCCCGGCCTCCCGGCCTCGTGCCGACCCCGGTACCCCGGCGCCCGAGCCGGCGGCGGAAGCCGGCGTCCTACTCCTCCGCCCCCTCGCCACCAGCACCCGCTCCCGAGGGGACCCCGGGCTCACGCCCCTCCGGCGCCCCCCGCAGCAGAACCGTCAGCAACCGCACAGCCCCCCGCTTGTGCAGTGGGTCGTTGCCGTTGCCGCACTTGGGGGACTGGATGCAGGACGGGCAGCCGGCTTCGCATTCGCAGGAGGCGATGGCCTGACGGGTGGCGGTGAGCCACTCGCGGGCCGTGTGGAAGGCGCGTTCGGCGAAGCCCGCGCCGCCGGGGTGTCCGTCGTACACGAAGACCGTCGGGAGGAGGGTGTCCGGGTGCAGGGGGATCGAGACGCCGCCGATGTCCCAGCGGTCGCAGGTGGCGAACAGCGGCAGCATGCCGATCGACGCGTGCTCGGCGGCGTGCAGGGCGCCGCCGAGGATCTCCGGGTTCACGCGGGCGGCGTCGAGCTGGTCCTCGGTGACCGTCCACCAGACGGCGCGTGTGCGGAGCGTACGAGGAGGGAGGTCGAGTTTCGTCTCGCCGAGCACTTCGCCGGTGATGACACGACGACGCAGGAAGGAGACGACTTGGTTGGTGACTTCGACGGAGCCGTAGCACAACCGGCCCTCGCCCCAGGGGACTTCGACGTCCGTTTCCAGGACGGAGATGGCCGTGGTGTCGCGGGCGACCGTCGAATACGGCGGGTTGGCCTCTTCGACCAGGGCGACGGAGTCCTCGAGGTCCAGTTCCCTCACCAGGTACGTACGGCCCTGGTGCAGGTGGACCGCCCCGTCGTGGACGCTGGTGTGCGCGGCGCCGGCGTCGACCGTGCCCAGCAGCCGTCCCGAACCGGCCTCGACGACCTGCACCGGACTGCCGCCCCCGCCGCGGATGTCCGTGAGGTCGGCGGCCCGCTCCCGGCGCGTCCAGTGCCACGCCTTCGTACGGCGACGCAGCAGCTTCGCGGCCTCCAGCTGTGGAAGCAGATCGGCGGTAGCCGGGCCGAACAGCGGCAAGTCCTCGTCCGTCAAAGGCAGTTCGGCTGCCGCGGCGCACAAGTGGGGCGCGAGGACGTACGGGTTGTCGGGATCGAGGACGGTGGACTCCACCGGCTGGTCGAACAGGGCCTCCGGGTGGTGGACGAGGAACGTGTCCAGTGGGTCGTCACGGGCCACCAGGACCGCGAGGGCGCCCTGCCCGGAGCGTCCCGCACGGCCCGCCTGCTGCCACAGCGAGGCCCTCGTACCCGGGTAGCCCGCGATGATGACGGCGTCCAACCCGGATACGTCGATGCCGAGTTCGAGGGCGGTGGTGGCGGCGAGGCCGAGGAGTTCGCCCGAGTGGAGGGCCTGTTCGAGGGCGCGGCGTTCCTCGGGGAGATAGCCGCCGCGGTACGCGGCCACGCGCCGGGCCAGGGAGCGGTCGACCTCGGCGAGCCGTTCCTGGGCGATCACCGAGATCAGTTCGGCGCCCCGGCGGGAGCGTACGAACGCGACTGAGCGGACGCCCTGCACGGTCAGGTCGGTGAGGAGGTCCGCGGTCTCGGCGGTGGCGGTACGGCGGACCGGGGCGCCCTTCTCGCCGTGGAGTTCGGTGAGGGGCGGCTCCCAGAGAGCGAACACCAGTTCGCCGCGCGGTGAGGCGTCGTCCGCGACCTCGACGACAGGGAGGCCGGTCAGACGGCGAGCGGCCACCGACGGCTCGGCGGCGGTCGCGGAGGCCAGCAGGAAGACGGGTGACGAGCCGTACCGCGCGCACAGGCGGCGTAGCCGGCGCAGCACCTGGGCGACATGCGAGCCGAAGACGCCGCGGTAGGTGTGGCACTCGTCGATGACGACGTAGCGCAGAGCGCGCAGGAAGGAGGACCAGCGGGGGTGTGAGGGCAATATCCCGCGGTGCAGCATGTCGGGGTTGGTCAGGACGTAGTTGGCGTACTGGCGTACCCACTCGCGTTCCTCGACGGGTGTGTCCCCGTCGTAGACGGCGGGGCGCACCGCGTTGCCCAGAGGATGTGAAATTTCCTTCACGGATCGGCACTGGTCCGCCGCGAGCGCCTTGGTCGGGGCGAGGTAGAGGGCGGTCGCGCCACGGCCGTTCGGGGCTTCGGATCCGTCGAGCAGACACGACAACACCGGTGCCAGATACGCCAGCGACTTGCCCGAGGCCGTGCCTGTGGCGACGATCACGGAGTCGCCGTCCAGGGCGTGCTCGGCGGCTTGTGCCTGATGGGCCCAGGGGTGCTCGATGCCCGCGGCCTGCACCGCGGCGATGACCTCGGAGCGGATCCGGTCGGGCCAGACGGCATGGCGGCCCTCGCGCGGGGGCAAGTGCTCCGTATGAGTGATGCGCGAAGCCCGGCTCGGCCCCGAGGCGAGCCGGTCCAGGACCGCGCCCGGATCGGGGCGGGAAGCAGTGTCCGTCGAGGGTCGATCGGATCGGGGATTCTTGGCCATCGGCATCGAGTGTGTCACTGGCGTGACGGACAATGGGCCTAAGGCGTCGTGCGCGCCTGCCGGTAAGTGATTGAATGCCATCGCGGCTGGCGAACAGTCCCGGGGGCTCTGAAGAGGTGTCCCGAGGGGCGACCGCTCGATAGCAAGGTGCTGGAGGATCCGTGGACCTGTCCCTGTCGACACGTACCGTCGGCGATCGTACGGTCGTCGAAGTCGGTGGCGAAATCGATGTATATACCGCGCCCAAGCTGCGCGAGCAGCTGGTCGAGCTGGTGAACGACGGCAGTTTTCACCTTGTCGTCGACATGGAGGGCGTGGACTTCCTCGACTCCACCGGACTCGGCGTGCTGGTAGGCGGCCTGAAGCGGGTGCGCGCCCACGAGGGCTCGCTGCGACTGGTCTGCAACCAGGAGCGCATTCTGAAGATCTTCCGCATCACCGGCCTCACCAAGGTGTTCCCGATTCACACCTCGGTCGAGGAAGCGGTAGCGGCCACCGACTGAGCGGTCCTCGGTCATGACCGAGCGGCCCTTGGCCGAAGGCCGGTTCCGGGCCCTGTGTCCGGGACGGAAGAAGTCAACGAGGGGGGTTCGGGCCTCGGCGGCCCGGCCCCCTGACAGCACGCCCGAAGTTCCGAGGGGGATGCATGGCCACCGTTGAACTCCGCTTCAGCGCGCTGCCCGAGCACGTCAGGACCGCCCGACTGGTGGCGGCAGCGGTGGCGCGCAGGGCCGGAGTGGACGAGGCCGTCCTCGACGAAGTCAGGCTCGCCGTCGGCGAGGCCTGTACGCGTGCCGTCGGTCTGCACCAGAGCGGCGGCATCTCGGCGCCGGTTCGGGTGCTGCTGATCGAGGAGGAGAAGCAGTTCTCCATCGAGGTCGGCGACGAGGCGCCGCGTACGGTTCCCGGCGAAAAAGTGCCGGGTGCCGACGGCGGAGCCGGCGAGTCGGACGTTGAGACCGAGGAGGACGAGATGGGCCTCGCGGTCATCAGCGGCCTCGTCGACGACGTGGAGGTCACCGCCGGTGAGAACGGCGGACTGATCAGGATGAGCTGGCCCACCACGCCGCCGGCCACGCTCATCTCCTGACCCCCTCGCTCACATAGTTCGGAAAGGGCCCTGCTCAGCAGGGCCCTTTCTCGTGCCCGCGCGATGCCCAGTCGATGCTCTGACGGTGCGCGCACAATGCTCGCGCGTTATCGTGAATGAATTCACGATCAGCCTTATGATCGGCTTTACCGCCCGTCGCGCGTCAACGGATCAAGCGTCAATGCTTTTGGGGCATTACCACTTTCGGGTTCCATGATGGTCCGTGGATCATTTACTGAAGAGCACGTGAAGGCCGATTCCGCTTACCGCGCACTGTTTTGATCAGGTTCCGGTACCTACAATCCGTCCACATCTTGAGCTCAGCCCAAGCGTCAAGGAGGACGAATGGCGGGGCTTTCTACCCCTCATCAGTTTGACCAGCCCACAACTCTCGCGGCCGCGGTTCTGACCGACGACAACCGCCTCATCGTGATCTTCATCGCGGTCGTCGCCCTGGCGGCTCTGGTGGTCGCGGGGATCCTGGTACGCCAGGTGCTCGCGGCCGGCGAGGGCACCGACAGCATGAAGAAGATCGCGATGGCGATCCAGGAGGGTGCGAATGCCTACCTGGGGCGGCAGATGCGCACGCTCGCGGTATTCGCCGTCGTGGTGTTCTTCCTGCTCATGCTGCTGCCCGCGGACGACTGGAATCAGCGCGCCGGCCGATCGGTCTTCTTCTTGATCGGCGCGGCGTTCTCGGCGGCCACCGGCTATATCGGCATGTGGCTCGCCGTACGAAGTAATGTCCGCGTGGCCGCCGCGGCACGGGAAGCGACTCCGGCGGAGGGTGAGCCCGAAAAGGATCTCACCGCCGTCTCGCACAAAGCCATGAAGATCGCTTTCCGCACGGGCGGCGTCGTCGGCATGTTCACGGTGGGGCTCGGTCTGCTGGGCGCCTCCTGTGTGGTGCTCGTCTACGCGGCCGACGCGCCGAAGGTCCTGGAGGGCTTCGGTCTCGGCGCCGCGCTGATCGCCATGTTCATGCGTGTCGGCGGCGGCATCTTCACCAAGGCCGCCGACGTCGGCGCCGACCTGGTCGGCAAGGTCGAGCAGGGCATTCCGGAGGACGACCCGCGCAATGCCGCGACCATCGCCGACAACGTGGGCGACAACGTCGGCGACTGCGCCGGCATGGCCGCCGACCTCTTCGAGTCGTACGCCGTCACGCTCGTCGCAGCGCTGATCCTGGGCAGCGCCGCGTTCGGCGACTACGGGCTCGGCTTCCCGCTGATCGTGCCCGCGATCGGCGTGATCACGGCGATGATCGGCATCTTCGCGGTGGCCCCGCGCCGGGCCGACCGAAGCGGCATGAGCGCCATCAACCGCGGCTTCTTCATCTCCGCGGTGATCTCGCTCGCGCTGGTGGCCGTGGCCGTCTTCGTCTACCTCCCGTCCTCGTACGCGGACCTGGACGGCGTCACGGACCCGGACATCATCGGCAAGGGCGGCGACCCGCGGATCCTCGCGCTCGTCGCGGTCGCCATCGGCATCGTGATGGCCGCGCTGATCCAGCAGCTGACCGGCTACTTCACCGAGACCACCCGGCGTCCCGTACGGGACATCGGCAAGAGCTCGCTCACCGGAGCGGCCACCGTCGTCCTCGCCGGTATCTCCATCGGTCTCGAATCGGCCGTCTACACCGCTCTGCTGATCGGCCTCGGCGTGTACGGCGCCTTCCTGCTCGGCGGTACGTCGATCATGCTGGCGCTCTTCGCGGTGGCACTGGCCGGTACCGGTCTGCTCACCACGGTCGGCGTGATCGTCGCCATGGACACCTTCGGGCCGGTCTCCGACAACGCGCAGGGCATCGCCGAGATGTCCGGTGACGTCACGGGCGCGGGCGCGCAGGTGCTCACCGACCTGGACGCCGTGGGCAACACCACCAAGGCCATCACCAAGGGCATCGCCATCGCCACCGCCGTCCTGGCGGCGGCGGCGCTCTTCGGCTCGTACCGCGACGCGATCCTCACGGCCGCGACCGACGTGGGCGAGACGGTCTCCGGCGAGGACGCGCCGCTGAACCTGATGATGGACATCTCACAGCCCAACAACCTGGTCGGGCTCATCGCGGGCGCCGCGGTCGTCTTCCTCTTCTCGGGGCTGGCGATCAACGCGGTCTCGCGGTCCGCCGGGGCCGTGGTCTACGAGGTGCGGCGGCAGTTCCGCGAGCACCCCGGGATCATGGACTACAGCGAGAAACCCGAGTACGGGCGCGTCGTCGACATCTGCACCAAGGACGCGCTGCGCGAACTGGCCACCCCAGGCTTGCTCGCCGTACTGACGCCGATCGCGATCGGCTTCACCCTCGGAGTCGGCGCGCTCGGCTCGTTCCTCGCAGGCGCCATCGGCACCGGCACGCTGATGGCCGTCTTCCTCGCCAACTCCGGCGGCGCGTGGGACAACGCGAAGAAACTCGTCGAGGACGGCCACCACGGCGGCAAGGGCAGCGAGGCCCATGCCGCGACGGTGATCGGCGACACGGTCGGCGACCCCTTCAAGGACACCGCGGGACCCGCGATCAACCCCCTGCTGAAGGTGATGAACCTGGTGGCGCTGCTCATCGCGCCCGCGGTAGTCAAATTCAGCTACGGCGACGACGCGAGCGTGGGGATGCGGATTCTCATCGCGGTGCTCTCGCTCACCGTCATCGTCGGCGCGGTGTACGTGTCCAAGCGGCGCGGGATCGCCGTGGGTGACGAAGACAACTCCGAACAGGTCGCCAAGTCCGCGGATCCAGCGGTGGTTTCGTAGGCGGCTGCTTCAAGGCCTGGCCTTAACGGCTGGTCAGGTTCCGCTCAACGGGCGGGCGGATGGCGCGTATTGACGTGCTGTCCGTCCGCTCTTGCCGTGTTCACGCCGGGTTCGTGAGCCTTCTCTCGCTTGGTGCAAATGGCTACAATAATGGACCAATCGGACGTTCGTCACGCGGGTGTCGCCCACTTGGCGTGTATGTTCCGGGGCCGAGAGCCATGGAAGGGACCAATCCGGTGAACAAGAAGCTCGCGGCCGCACTGTCCGGCGGTGCGGTACTGGTACTGGCGCTGTCGGGATGTGGCGGCGACGACAGCAGCGACAAGCTGAATTCCTGGGCGAAGCAGGTCTGTGACGCGGTACAGCCGCAGGCGAAGAAGATCGAGGCCGCCAACACCGCGATCCAGAAGCAGACCTCGGACAACAGCACGCCGGCGGACGTCCAGAAGACCGACTCCCAGGCCTTCCAGGACATGTCCGACGCCTACAAGGCGATCGGTACCGCCGTGAACAAGGCCGGGGCGCCGGACGTCGACGACGGCGAGAAGAAGCAGGCCGACGCCGTCAAGGAGCTCAACGGCATCTCCTCGTCGTACGCCGGCCTCAAGAAGCAGGTCGACGCTCTCGACACCAAGGACCAGGGGAAGTTCGCGGACGGGCTCAAGGACATCGCCACCGAGCTGGACAAGCTGAGCCAGAGCGGCAACGTCGCCCTCAACAAGCTGCAGGAGGGCGAGGTGGGCAAGGCGATGGCCAAGCAGGAGAGCTGCAAGTCCGCCTCCGGGTCACCGTCGGCGACCAACGGCTGACCTCAGGGAGACCGATCGTTCGTCAACCGAAAGAGGGCCCGGTACGCGCGCGTGCCGGGCCCTCGGCATGTTGTCCACAGGGGCGCGCGCCCCGTCGGCGCGAGCGGACACAATGGGGGCGTGAGTAACACCAGCCTGGCACCGCTGCCCTCGTCCGACCGTTCCGACGTCACCGCGCGGCTGCGGGACGCCCTCCTGGGGGCCTCCTTCAGCGCCGACGGCCTGCTCGATCTGCTGGGTGCCTCCGCGTACGCGGCGCTGGCCCGGAGCGAGACCGTGCCCGCCCTCCGGGCCACCCGGGGCGACACGCCGCTGGAGACGCTCGTACGGCTGTTCCTGTTGCAGCAGCCCGTGCCGCACGCGCGCGTGGCGGACGTACTGCCGGTTCAGGACTGCCTGGAGGGCGGCTGGCTGACCCGGACCGGCGGTGACGAGGTCGCGGCGGCGGTCGACGTCCGGCCGTACGGCGGACCCGGTGGCGAGGACTGGTTCATCGTGTCGGACCTGGGCTGCGCCGTCGGCGGAGCCGGAGGCATCGGCAACCGTGACGAACGTGTCGTACTCGGTGTGGGCGGCGCGTCCACGACCCTGGCGGGCATCACGGTGCGTACGCCCGTCGCGTCGGCGCTCGATCTCGGCACCGGCTCCGGAATCCAGGCGCTGCATGCCGCACAGCACGCCACGCGCGTGACCGCGACCGACCTCAACCCGCGCGCGCTGCACATCACCGCGCTCACGCTCGCCCTGTCCGGCGCCCCGGCGGCCGATCTGCGCGAGGGCTCGCTGTTCGAGCCGGTGGCCGAGGAGACGTACGACCTGATCGTCTCGAACCCGCCCTTCGTCATCTCTCCCGGTGCCCGGCTCACCTACCGCGACGGCGGGATGGGCGGGGACGATCTGTGCCGCACGCTCGTCCAGGCAGCGGGCGACCGCCTGAACGAAGGGGGGTATGCGCAGTTCCTCGCGAACTGGCAGCACGTGGAGGGCGAGGACTGGCAGGACCGGCTGCGGTCCTGGGTGCCGCGCGACTGCGACGCGTGGATCGTGCAGCGCGAAGTGCAGGACGTCATGCAGTACACCGAGCTGTGGCTGCGGGACGCGGGCGACCACCGTTCGGATCCGGTCGAGTACCAGGCTCGGTACGACGTATGGCTCGACGAGTTCGAGGCACGGAAGGTCAGGTCCGTCGGCTTCGGGTGGATCACCCTGCGGAAGTCGGGAGCCGCACAGCCCTCGGTCGTCGTGGAGGAGTGGCCGCATCCCGTCGAACAGCCGCTCGGCGAGACCGTGCGCGCGCACTTCGACCGCGTGGACTATCTGCGCGCGCACGACGACGCGGCCCTGCTCGCCGGGCACTTCAAGCTCGCGGACGAGATCGTGCAGGAGCAGGTCGGGCTGCCCGGCGCCGAGGACCCGGAGCATGTCGTGCTCCGCCAGAACCGCGGAATGCGGCGGGCCACGAGGGTGGACACGGTCGGCGCGGGCTTCGCCGGTGTGTGCGACGGCACACTGAGCGCGGGGCGCATTCTGGACGCCATCGCCCAGCTGGTCGGCGAGGACCCGGTCATGCTGCGGGACCGTACGCCCGCGCAGATCCGGCTGCTGATCGAACAGGGGTTCCTCGAGCCTGCCGGGTGACGTGGGGCCGACACGGGTGACGCGAACGTGAAGCCGCCACGGTTGGCGTGAAATCGTTGCGGCCACATATTCGAGCCGGGTCGGCGGGGCGGTGTGCAGCGTGAGCCGCACAGCTCTGTCCTCCCGGCGTTCACCGTGGGTTGGTGTGCTCGATTCCCAGAGGTGTCAGCCTCCCGTCCTTGGGCACCCAAGGGCGAAGGGAATGAACCATGGAGAACGGACCGGCGGTCTTCGCGGGATCGGTGTTCGCCCTGTTCGGAGGCGGACTGCTGGTGTGGACCGCGGCCCGGCTGCGGCATCGCGAGCCCGTCGCCGAAGGGGTGAGCCAAGCCGCGTCGGCGATGGTCGCGAGCTTCGCCGGGGCGGCCGCGCTGCTCCTCGCGGTGTGGTGCTTCACGCGCATCTGAGGAGCGCGGGCTGCGGCGCGACTCCCGTCCTGAAGGGTCCCTGGAGCCATGGCCTCCGGTGTGACTTCCGTCCCCGGGACATCGGCCTCCGGCCATGGGACCGCGAGCCTCGGGTCTCCGCAGTGGCGGCCTCCGGCGCTCCGGGGTGTTGGCCTCCGGCGGACCGGAGTTGTCGCTACCGACAGGCCCGGGGCGAGATCTCCAGGGGTCGCGATCTCGTCGTTCCGGTAACTGAGAGGTCACACTCCGGATAGAGCAGAAATGGCAGGTCGGCACTCCGGGCGGCAGGAATGCCGGGAGTCGGGTTACCGTTCGAGTGGCCGTTGCGGGCTTTTCCCGTTTGACACGGGGGCGGGATGTACCGTCACACTCCGCAGCGTCAGCACGACCCGACCCCCGGGACCAGCGTCCGGGGCAGACCCCCTGCGTCGACCGGAGAGAAGAGCGAAGTTGTCCCCGACCAGCGAGACCGCACACGGCGGCCGCCGACTCGTCATCGTCGAGTCGCCTGCCAAGGCGAAGACGATCAAGGGCTACCTCGGCCCTGGCTACGTCGTCGAAGCGAGCGTCGGGCACATCCGCGACCTCCCCAACGGCGCCGCGGAGGTGCCCGAGAAGTACACCGGCGAGGTGCGCCGCCTCGGCGTGGACGTCGAACACGACTTCCAGCCCATCTATGTGGTCAACGCCGACAAGAGGGCGCAGGTCAAGAAGCTCAAGGACCTGCTGAAGGATTCCGACGAGCTCTTCCTCGCCACCGATGAGGACCGCGAGGGCGAGGCCATCGCCTGGCACCTCCAGGAGGTGCTCAAGCCCAAGGTCCCGGTCAAGCGGATGGTCTTCCACGAGATCACCAAGGCCGCGATCCAGGCCGCCGTCGCCAACCCGCGCGAGCTCAACCAGAAGCTCGTCGACGCCCAGGAGACCCGCCGCATCCTCGACCGCCTCTACGGCTACGAGGTCTCGCCGGTCCTGTGGAAGAAGGTCATGCCGCGCCTGTCGGCAGGCCGTGTCCAGTCCGTGGCGACCCGCATGGTCGTCGAGCGGGAGCGGGAGCGCATCGCGTTCCGTTCCGCCGAGTACTGGGACCTGACGGGCACCTTCGGCACGGGCCGCGTCGGCGACAAGAGCGACCCGTCCTCCCTCGTCGCACGCCTGACGACGGTCGACGGCAGGCGCGTCGCCCAGGGCCGCGACTTCGACTCGCTCGGGCAGCTGAAGAGCGCCAACACGCTCCACCTGGACGAGGCGAACGCTCGCGCGCTCGCCGCCGCCCTGGAGAACACGGACTTCTCCGTACGGTCCGTCGAGTCGAAACCGTATCGTCGCTCGCCGTACGCGCCGTTCCGTACGACGACGCTCCAGCAGGAGGCCTCGCGCAAGCTCGGCTTCGGCGCGAAGGCCACGATGCAGGTGGCGCAGAAGCTGTACGAGAACGGCTTCATCACCTACATGCGTACGGACTCCACGACCCTGTCGGACACCGCGGTCGCCGCGGCCCGCGCGCAGGTCACGCAGCTGTACGGCGCCGACTACCTGCCGGAGAGGCCGCGCACGTACGCCGGGAAGGTCAAGAACGCGCAGGAGGCGCACGAGGCGATCCGCCCCTCCGGGGACCGTTTCCGCACGCCCGCCGAGACCGGCCTGACCGGCGACCAGTTCAAGCTGTACGAGCTGATCTGGAAGCGGACCGTCGCCTCCCAGATGAAGGACGCGACCGGGAACTCGGTCACGGTGAAGATCGGTGGCCGCGCCGCGGACGGCCGGGACGCCGAGTTCAGCGCGTCCGGCAAGACCATCACCTTCCACGGCTTCCTGAAGGCGTACGTCGAGGGCGCGGACGACCCGAACGCCGAGCTGGACGACCGCGAGCGCCGGCTCCCGCAGGTCAACGAGGGCGACCCACTGTCCGCCGACGAGATCTCGGTCGACGGCCACGCCACCAAGCCCCCGGCCCGCTACACCGAGGCCAGCCTGGTCAAGGAGCTCGAAGAGCGCGAGATCGGGCGACCGTCGACGTACGCGTCGATCATCGGGACCATCCTCGACCGCGGCTATGTCTTCAAGAAGGGCACGGCCCTGGTGCCGTCCTTCCTGTCCTTCGCCGTGGTCAACCTTCTGGAGAAGCACTTCGGACGGCTCGTCGACTACAGCTTCACGGCCAAGATGGAGGACGACCTCGACCGCATCGCGCGGGGCGAGGCGCGGGCCGTGCCGTGGCTGAAGCGCTTCTACTTCGGCATGGGCGCCGATGGCGTTCCCGGTGCCGCGGACGCCGGGAACGGCGACGGGGACCACCTGGGCGGTCTCAAGGAGCTCGTCACCGACCTGGGCGCGATCGACGCCCGCGAGGTGTCGTCGTTCCCGGTGGGCAACGACATCGTCCTGCGCGTCGGGCGCTACGGCCCGTACGTCGAGCGCGGCGAGAAGGACTCCGAGAACCACCAGCGCGCGGATGTGCCGGAGGATCTCGCCCCGGACGAGCTGAGCGTCGAGTACGCGGAGGAGCTGCTCGCCAAGCCGAGCGGCGACTTCGAGCTGGGGGCCGACCCGGCCACGGGGCACCAGATCATCGCCAGGGACGGCCGTTACGGGCCGTACGTCACCGAGGTGCTCCCCGAGGGCACCCCGAAGACCGGCAAGAACGCCGTCAAGCCGCGTACGGCCTCCCTCTTCAAGTCGATGTCCCTGGACACGGTGACCCTGGACGACGCGCTCAAGCTGATGTCGCTGCCGCGCGTCGTCGGCAAGGACGCCGAGGGCGTGGAGATCACCGCGCAGAACGGGCGCTACGGGCCGTACCTGAAGAAGGGCACGGACTCGCGCTCGCTGCAGTCCGAGGACCAGCTCTTCACGATCACGCTGGAAGAGGCCCTCGCGATCTACGCCCAGCCCAAGCAGCGTGGGCGCGCAGCCGCCAAGCCGCCGCTCAAGGAGCTGGGCACGGACCCGGTCAGCGAGAAGCCGGTCGTCGTCAAGGACGGGCGCTTCGGGCCGTACGTCACCGACGGCGAGACCAACGCGACCCTGCGGTCCGGCGACAGCGTCGAGGAGATCACTCCGGAGCGCGGTTACGAACTGCTCGCGGAGAAGCGGGCGAAGGCGCCCGCCAAGAAGACGACGAAGAAGGCCGCCGCCAAGAAAACGGCCACCAAGAAGGCCCCTGCCAAGAAAACGGCAGCCAAGAAGACGGCGACTTCGAAGACGGCCGCCAAGAAGGCGCCTGCCAAGAAGGCAGCCACGAAGAAGGCGGCGGCTTCGGAGGGCTGAGCTTGGGAGGGCTGAGCCTCGGAGGTCTGGCCTTCGCAGGTCGGACCTTCGCAGGTCTGACCTTCGGAGTGGCCGTCCGGCACGGAGGGAAAGCGCCTGCGGAGGCTCCGCGTCCGGATGTATCGGCCGCCCCTTCGGCGTGTCAGAGCCTCCCGATAGGCTGAAGACATGACGCGAGCGGAGCAGCCAACGGCCCACACCCCGGCCCCAGACGACGCCCTGGTCGCAGATTCACGTGAGCGCGCCGTCCGGGCGCTGCTCCGCGTACCGCAGTTGCGGCGGCTCTGGAGCGCCCAGCTCGTGGGAAGTACCGGTGACGCCCTCGCACTGCTCGTCCTGGTCGTGCTGGCGCTCCAGGCGGCGGTCGCGGAAGGCTCCTTCGGGGGCAACTACCGCGGAGTGGCCTTCGCGGTCTCCGCGGTCTTCGGGGCACGGATACTCGCGACGCTGCTCTTCGGGGCCGTACTCCTCGGACCGCTGACCTCCCTGACCTCCCCGGAGGGGCCCCTCGACCGCCGCTGGACCATGGTCGGCGCGGACGGAGTTCGGGCCGCGCTGCTGATCATCGCGCCCCTGTGGATCGACTGGACGCCCGACGACGCCCTGGCCGTGATCCTGGTGACCGCGTTCGTGACCGGGGTCGCCGAGCGCTTCTGGACGGTGTGCCGGGAGAGTGCGGCGCCCGCGCTGCTGCCCGCGCCGCCCTTGGAGGGCGCTGCGATACGGCCGCTGCCGGACCACACGGAGACGCTGCGGCGCCTGTCGCTGCGTACGGGATTCGTCGCAGTGCCCCTCGCGGGCGCCGGCCTCGTCGTGGCCGGGCTCCTCAACAACCTGCTGGGCGCCGGGATGGCCTGGTTCGACCAGCATCAGGCGGCGCTCGCGTCGTACGTCTCCGCGGGTCTTTTCGCCGCGTCCCTGTCGGTGCTGACCTTCCTCGAGCTGCCCGATGCGCGCACTCCGCGCGCGCGGTCGCCGCTCGAGGGCCTGCGCCGCCCCAAGACGGGCTCCGGCGTCGACAAGGGGCGTACCGGCTCGTTTCCGCTGCTGGTCCTGGCCTGTGGGGCCGTGGCCGGGGCGGTCGCGGCCGCGGTCGCCGTCTCCGTGCTGCACGCCAAGGACCTGGGCGGCGGGCCGGTGACGTACGGGCTGCTGGTGCTGGCCCTGACGGGCGGTGTCGTGATCGGCATCCGCATGGCTCCGAAGGTGCTGCCGCCGCTGTCACGGCGTCGGCTGCTCGCGCTGGCCATCGCCTTCACCGGAGTCGCGCTGCTTGCCGCCGGGCTCGTCCCTGACGTGACCACGGTGATCCTGATCACGGCGCTCGCCGGCATCGGCGCGGGCGTCGCAGCCAACACCGGGCACACGCTGCTCGACCAGGAGGCCGAGGACTTCCGGCGGGCGCGCACGACGGAACATCTGCACGCGGTCGTACGGGTCTACGTCGCCCTGGGGGCACTGGTGGCCCCCGTGCTGGCGGCGGCGATCGGGCCGCACCGGCTGGAGAACGGCAAGTTCGTGTTCGCGCACGGCGGTGCGGCCTTCACGCTGATGCTGGTCGGCGCGCTCCTGCTGCCGGTCGCCGCGCTGGTCCTGGCCAAGGTCGACGACCGGTCCGGGGTACCGCTGCGGCACGACCTGCGGGACGCGCTGCGGGGCGGGGACGATCCGGTGCAGGCGCCTGCCGCGAACGGGTTCTTCATCGCCCTGGAGGGCGGTGACGGGGCCGGGAAGTCGACGCAGGCCGAGGCGCTCGCGGAATGGATCCGGTCCAAGGGGCACGAGGTCGTGCTGACGCGCGAGCCGGGGGCCACGCCCGTGGGGAAGCGGCTGCGGTCGATCCTCCTGGACGTGTCGTCGGCCGGTCTTTCGCACCGGGCGGAGGCGCTGCTGTACGCCGCCGACCGCGCCGAGCACGTGGACACGGTGGTGCGGCCCGCGCTGGAGCGGGGCGCGGTGGTCATCTCGGACCGTTACACGGACTCGTCCGTGGCGTACCAGGGGGCCGGGCGCGATCTGTCCCCCACCGAGATCGCACGGATCTCGCGATGGGCGACCAACGGTCTTGTGCCTCATCTGACCGTGCTGCTCGATGTGTCGCCGGAGGCCGCGCGGGAGCGGTTCACGGAGGCGCCGGACCGGCTGGAGTCGGAGCCCGCCGAGTTCCACGCGCGCGTGCGGTCCGGTTTCCTGACGCTCGCGGCCGCCGACCCCACGCGCTACCTGGTGGTCGACGCCGGTCAGGAGCCCGAGGCCGTCACCACCGTCGTCCGGCATCGGCTCGACATGATGCTGCCGCTCTCCGAGGCCGAGGTGAAGGCCCAGGAGGAGGCCCGCAAGGCGGCCGAGGAGGAGGCGCGGCGGCGCGCCGAGGAAGAAGCCGCCCGCAAGGCCGAGGAGGAGCGCCTTGAGCGCGAGCGGCAGGAGCAGCTCGCCCGGCTGCGCGCGGAGGAAGAGGAACGCAAGCGGCGCGAGCTGGAAGAGGCCCAGCGGCGCGAGCTGGAGCGGCAGGCCGAGGTGGCCAGGCAGCAGGCCGAAGAGGCGCGTCGGCGGGCCGAGGAGGAGCGGGCGCGGCGGCTCGCGGAGGAGCAGGCCCGCGCGGCCGAGCAGGTGCGCCTGCGCAAGCAGGCCGAGGAGGAGGCGCGGCTCCGGGCGGAGGCCGAGGAGCGGCGCCTGGAGAAGCAGCGGAAGGCCGAGGAGGCGTTGCTTCGGGCCGAGGAGGCCCGCAGGGCGGCTGAGGCTTCGGCGGCTGCGGCGTCGGCTGCTGCTCCTGCCGATACGGAGGAGTCCGGTTCCCCGGCGACCGCGCCCGACAACGAGGTCACGGTGCCGACGCCCATAGTGACTCCGACGAACGCGTCCGGCGGGCCGGCGGACGAGACCGCCGTGCTGCGTCCCGTACCGTCCCAAGACGCTCCCGAGGAAGGGCCCGACGCGGAGGAGACGGCCGTGCTGCCGCAACCTCCGGCGCCTGAGGGAGCGGCCGACGAAACGGCGGTGCTGCCTCCGGTGGAGCAGGGCTCCGGCGCGGACGCGGACGAGACGGCGGTACTTCCTCCCGTAAGGGAGGACCAAGCCGTGCGCGACCAGGCCGTACGGGACGACCGTGCGGGCGAGCGGGGGAGCGACCCGGCGGACCGGGTGCCCCCGGGGTACTTCCGCGACGAGCAGTCGGCGCCCGACGGGTCCGACGCCCGCACCCGCGAGCTGCCCCAGGTCGAGGCGGAGGGCGGCTCGCGCCGGCGGACCCGCTCGGACTGGGCCGAGGAGACTCCGCTGGACGATCTTCCGACGCTGGCGGACGAGTTGCTCGGCCCGCGTGAGGACGATGACCGCGACGACGGGCGGGGGCGCCGGGGGCGCTGACGCGCGGCGGGGGCGCCGACGTCAAGCGTGGGCCCTGACGTGAAGCGTGGGCGCTGACGTGAAGGCGTGACGCTGCGTTGTCAGTGGTCTCCCGCACAATGGGACGCGGCAAGGCAGATGTGCGACGGAAGGGCGGCAACCCATGCCCGTTTGGGACGACCTGGTGGGTCAGGAGAAGGTGAGCGAGCAGCTCAGTGCCGCCGCCCGGGACGCCGACGCCCTGGTCACGGCGGTGGCCGCCGACACCCCGCTGCCCGAGGCGTCGAAGATGACGCATGCCTGGCTGTTCACGGGGCCGCCGGGCTCGGGCCGTTCCACCGCGGCGAGGGCCTTCGCGGCGGCGCTCCAGTGCGTGAGCCCCGACCGCGCCCTCGGCGGAGTTCCCGGCTGCGGGTTCTGCGACGGCTGCCACACGAGCCTGGTCGGCACCCACGCCGACGTGCAGATCATCCGCACCGACCTCCTCTCCATCGGCGTCAAGGAGACCCGCGACCTGGTCCGCCGAGCCCAGATGTCCCCGGCCAACGGCCGCTGGCAGGTCATCGTCATGGAGGACGCCGACCGCCTCACGGAGGGCGCGGGCAATGTCATTCTGAAGGCCGTCGAGGAGCCCGCCCCCCGCACGGTCTGGCTCCTGTGCGCGCCCTCCATCGAGGACGTCCTGCCCACGATCCGCTCCCGCTGCCGCCTCCTCACGCTCCGGACGCCTCCCGTGGCCGCGGTCGCCGACATCCTCGTACGCCGTGACGGCATCGAGCCGGAGGTCGCGGCGGTCGCCGCCCGTGCCACCCAGGGCCACATCGGCCGCGCCCGCCGCCTGGCCACGGACGCGGCTGCCCGCGAGCGCCGTGCCGCCGTCCTCAAGCTCCCGCTCCGCGTCGACGACGTCGGCGCCTGCCTCAGGTCGGCCCAGGAGCTGATCGACGCGTCCTCCGAGGACGCCAAGCAGATGGCCGAGGAGACCGACGCCAAGGAGACCGAGGAGCTGAAGAACGCCCTCGGCGCGGCTCAGGGCGGCCGTATGCCGCGCGGCACCGCGGGCGTGATGAAGGAACTGGAGGACAAGCAGAAGCGCCGCAGGACGCGTACGCAGCGCGACAGCCTCGACCTCGCCCTGATAGACCTCACCGCCTTCTACCGTGACGTCCTCGCCCTCCAGTTCGGCACCAGCCTCGCCCTCGCCAACACGGAGATGCAGGACACGCTGGAGCGTCTTGCGCGCGGTACGACCCCCGAAACCACCCTGCGCCGCATAGAAGCGATCGCCGCCTGCCGCGAGGCCCTCGACCGCAATGTGGCGCCGCTGCTGGCGGTGGAGGCGATGACGATGGCGTTGCGGGCGGGGTGAGTGCGGCGGGGACTGCCGTGTGGCGGGTTGACGGCGTCACTCGTACGAGGCGCTGCGGCGACCCTCGGCGATCGAGTCGTCGCACAGGGTTACGCTCATTCGATGCACATCAGGCGCCAGTTCAGACTGATCCGGGACCGGTCAATCCCGGCCAGAATCCCGGTCAGGCCGATCCGTTCCCACCGTTCCCTCCGAGTGTGCGGCTCTCTGCTCGCCGCCGCCGCACTGCTCATCTCCGCCTGCTCCGCGTGGAGTTCGACGAGTTCCGCGAGCCGCGCGGGGGTGCCGGTGCTGGCCGCGCTGCCCAAGGCGACACCGTCGGAGCTCGTTCCGTACTACGGACAGAAGTTGAACTGGCGCAGCTGCGGCGTCCCCGGCTTCCAGTGCGCCACGCTGAAGGCCCCGCTCGACTACGCCAGGCCGGCCTCCGGCGACATCAGACTGGCCGTCGCCCGCAAGAAGGCCACGGGCCCTGGCAAGCGGCTCGGTTCGCTGCTGGTGAACCCGGGGGGTCCGGGCGGCTCGGCGGTCGGCTACCTCCAGTCGTACGCGGGCGTCGGCTATCCGGCGGAGGTCCGCGCCCGCTACGACATGGTCGCCGTCGACCCCCGCGGCGTCGCCCGCAGCGAACCGGTCGAATGCCTCAGCGGCCGGCGGATGGACACGTACACACAGACGGACCTGACCCCCGACAACCGGCGCGAGACCGGTCAACTGGTGGATGCCTTCAAGACGTTCGCGGAGGGCTGCGGGCAGCGCTCGCCCGACGTGCTGCGGCATGTGTCCACGGTCGAGACGGCCCGTGACATGGACGTCCTGCGGTCCGTGCTGGGCGACGAGAAGCTGACGTACGTCGGTGCCTCGTACGGCACGTTCCTGGGTGCGACGTACGCGGGCCTGTACCCGGACCGGGTGGGGCGGCTGGTCCTGGACGGCGCGATGGACCCGTCGCTGCCCGCCCGCCGCCTGAACCAGGACCAGACGGCCGGCTTCGAGACGGCCTTCCGGGCCTTCGCGAAGGACTGCGTACGCCGCTCGGGCTGCCCGTTGGGAGGCAAGGGCACGACACCGGACCGGGCCGGCAAGAACCTCAAGGCCTTCTTCCGGCAGCTCGACGCCGCGCCCATCAAGGCAGGCGACGTGGACGGCCGCAAGCTCGGGGAGGCGCTGGCGACGACCGGCGTCATCACGGCGATGTACGACGAGGCGGCCTGGCCGCGACTGCGCGAGGCCCTGACCGCGGCCATGAAGAACAAGGACGGCGCGGGCCTGCTCACCCTCTCCGACACCTACTACGAGCGCGACGCCGACGGCCGGTACACGAATCTGATGTTCGCGAACGCGGCGGTGAACTGCCTGGACCTGCCCGCCGCCTTCTCCTCCCCGCACGCGGTCGAGCGAGCCCTCCCCTCCTTCGAGAAGTCTTCCTCGGTCTTCGGCGAGGGACTGGCCTGGGCCACCCTGAACTGCGCGTACTGGCCGGTTCATCCGACCGGCGAACCCCACCGCATCGAGGCGAAGGGCGCCGCCCCCATCGTCGTGGTCGGCACCACCCGCGACCCTGCGACTCCGTACGCCTGGGCGCAGTCCCTGGCCGCCCAGCTGTCCTCCGCCACCCTCCTCACCTACGAAGGCGACGGCCACACCGCGTACGGCCGCGGCAGCGCCTGTATCGACTCCACGATCAACCGTTACCTCCTCGCAGGAACCCCTCCCACCAAGGGAAAGCGCTGCTCGGCAACCTGATCGCGAGGCCCACCGGGGGTGCTCCGTACGTGCCCCCAGGGCACGTACGGAGCACCCCCGGAAACTGTGTAGACTTACCGACGTTGCCGATCGCACCATAGTGCGGGCAGCAGGCCGCCTTAGCTCAGATGGCCAGAGCAACGCACTCGTAATGCGTAGGTCTCGGGTTCGAATCCCGAAGGCGGCTCTGTGGAAGCCTCAGGACTCACTCGCCGTGACCTGGGGCTTTTGCTTTTACCGGACGCACCGCAGACCAGCCCCGACCTCGCCTGCGGCTCCGACATCGCCGACATCGGTGACCAGACCGGCGGTGGCCATCACAGCGATCTGGCACGAGGGCCCGCTCCTGCTCATCTAGTGCTGTTCGCGGCGTACTTGGTGCCGGCGGTCACCCCCTGGCAGCACCGGCTCCCGCCCCGGGGGATCTGCCGCCCAGCCCCGGGACCAGCACCACCGCCACCGCCAGGTGCATCAGAGCCAGGGAGATCCGGGTGCCGTCGTCCATGCCGTCGCCGATGAACGGCAGGAAGGACACGGCCAGTACGGCGCCGGCCACCCCGGTCCAGATGGCGCGGGCGCGCCGCGCCCCGAACCGCTCCAGGGCGGCCAGCAGTCCCCAGCCGCAGAGCGACGCGAGCAGTGCGACGACCGCCACGGGCACGGCGCCGATGTCGAGCGTCTGCTCGCCGTCGGCGATCCGTAGCCGGTGCCCCAGCAGGGGGTCCGCGACCAGCCACACCAGGACGGGGGCCAGGACGGCCAGGGCCGTAACCCCCAGGCGCCTTCTCCGCGCGCTCACTTGGCGCGCTCCGAGAGCGCCCCGTGCAGGAAGACCTCCACCAGCTCCTGCGGGGTCAGGTCGGGCTCGTCCTCCGTACGCGGCTGGATGAAGAGCAGCCCGAAGAAGAGGGCCGCGATCTGCTCCGGTGGCCGGCGCAGGGCGGCCTTGTCGGGCTCCAGCAGCTCCGCGAGGGCCGCGCGGATACGGGTCGTCGACTCGTCACGGCCCGCGCCGCGCACCGTGCCGGGGTGCTTGCCGCCGCGATGCCCCAGCGAGCCGATGATCGCGCCCATCCTGGACATGTGCGCCTGCAGCGCCTCGGCCGCCTCCGCGAGCCGGTCGGGCAGCGGCTGGGATACGTCGATCGCGTCGAGTTCGCGGACCGCGTGCTCGGGGGAGAGCGCCTCGGCAATGCAGGCCTGCAACAGCTCGTCCTTGTCGGCGAAGACCCGGAAGATCGTGCCCTCGCCGATGCCCGCGGCGCGGGCGATCTTCGCGGTCGTCACCGCGGCGCCGTACTCGGCGATCAGCGGGATCGCGGTCTGGATGATCATCGCGCGCCGCTCCTCCGGCGACATGCCGGGGGCGCGGCGGCGGGTGGTCTGGTTTTCCTTAGGTGCTGTCATGACCGCGAGAGTACGGAGTGAGGACTCACTCCGTCAATGAGTGAGTCCTCACTCCGATCACTTCCGCCCACTCGGCTGCCGGTCGTGGTGGCAGACGCGGGGCGCCCGGACGCGGCTGTCTATGCGCGATCTGAACGTGGTGTGGCGGGGTCGCCTGAGGGTGTTTCGGGTTTTGTGTGGAGGATCTCGCGGGCCTGCTCCGCGGCGCGGGCGGTGCTTTCGGAGACGAAGTCGAGGAAGCGGGCGATGTTCTCCAGGCGGGAGCCGGCCGGGGTGCCGGAGCCGAGGACGCCCACGCCCTGCTGTGCGACCCCGACGAGTTGGGCGATGGACCGGGCGCTGGCCATCATCGACTGGTACATGATGTCGTCGTCGACGACGTAGCGCTCGCGGCGGCGTTCGTCGCGTTCCCGGCGGACGAAGCCCTGGCTCTCGAGGAACGCGATCGCCTTGGAGATGGACGCCGGGCTGACCTGGAGATGCTGGACGAGCTCGGACGCGGTGAGGCTGCCGGTGTCGGTGGTGATGAGGCAGGCCAGCACCCGGGACATCATCGTGGGCATGCCCGAAGCCATCATGACGGTGGTGAACCCCTCCTGGTACTCGCGCACGGCCTCGGCGTCGCGCCCGTGTGCCTGCGGGAGCGCCTCCGGCCCTCGGGGAGCGGCCTGCTGCCTGCGCCGGTGAGCGCGGCGTTCGGTGGCGCGGTGGGCAAGATCCGCGCGGTAGGCGGTGGGGCCGCCGTTGCGCATCACCTCGCGTGTGATGGTCGAGGTGGGGCGGTCGAGGCGTCTGGCGATCTCCGCGTAGGCGAGGCCGTCGGCCAGACCCAGCGCGATCTGCTGGCGTTCCTGCTGGGTGAGCCTGCCTCCCGGCATCGCGATCTCCTTCATGCTCCGTGGTGCCTCCAGGATAGCGTTCATCTCCAGCCCATTGCAACGAGCATGTCACCTTCGTTGCGTTAAAGTCCAGTCCATTGCAATGATTTAGGTGCTCTCACCTGCGTTGATGCTGATTCTGTGCAACGAAAGCGTTGCTGGATCTTTGAATGCAACGTAGCTTTTCCAACGTCAGAAACGACCAGCCAAGGAGAGCACAATGCAGAAGTTCGACACCCCCGCCCCGATCTCCGCCGTCCTCGACATCCCCGCGGGACGCATCCGGTTCATCGCCGCCGATCGGGCCGACACCACGGTCGAGGTCCTGCCCGCAAACGCCTCGAAGGGCCGCGACGTGCAGGCGGCGGAGCAGAGCACGGTCGAATACGCCGACGGCGTCCTGCGGATCGACGCCCCGGCGGCGAAGAACCAGTACCTCGGCCCCTCCGGATCCATCGAGGTGACCATCCAGCTGCCCGCCGGCTCCCACATCGAGGCGAAGGCGGCCAGCGCCGAGTTCCGGGCCGTCGGGCGCCTTGGCGACGTCGTCTTCGAGGGCGCGCACGGCACGATCAAGATCGACGAGGTCGCGAGCATGCGCCTCACCGCTGCCGCCGGTGACGTTTCCATCGGCCGCCTGGGCGGCACCGCCGAGATCAGCACTCAAAAGGGCGACATCCAGATCGCCGAGGCGGTGCGCGGCGCGGTCGTGCTGACCACCCAGATGGGCGACGTGTCCATCAGCGCCGCCCACGGAGTCTCCGCCTCCCTGGACGCCAGCACCGGCTACGGCCGGATCCACAACGCGCTGAAGAACACCGACGGCGCCGCCGCGGACCTGAACATTCGCGCGACCACGTCCCACGGCGACATCACCGCCCGCAGCCTCTGATCCGCAGCTTCTGACCCGCAGCCTCTGAGGAGCACTCATCATGACCAACCTGGCCATCGCGGCGAACGGACTGCGCAAGTCGTACGGCGACAAGGTCGTGCTCGACGGCGTCGACCTGGCGGTTCCGGTCGGGTCCGTGTTCGCCCTGCTCGGCCCGAACGGTGCCGGCAAGACCACCGCCGTGAAGATCCTCTCCACGCTCATCTCCGCCGACGCCGGTGAGATGCGCGTCGGCGGGCACGACCTCGCCGCCGATCCGCACGCGGTGCGTGCGGCGATCGGTGTCACCGGGCAGTTCTCCGCCGTCGACGGGCTGATCACCGGCGAGGAGAACATGCTCCTCATGGCCGACCTGCATCACCTCTCGCGTAGCGAGGGGCGGCGGGTCGCCGCCGAGCTGCTGGAACGGTTCGACCTGGTGGAGGCGGCGAAGAAGCCTGCCTCCAGCTACTCCGGCGGGATGAAGCGTCGTCTCGATCTCGCCATGACGCTGGTCGGCGACCCGCGGATCATCTTTCTCGACGAGCCGACCACCGGTCTCGATCCGCGCAGTCGGCACAACATGTGGCAGATCATCCGTGAGCTGGTCACGGGCGGGGTGACCGTCTTCCTCACCACCCAGTACCTGGAGGAGGCCGACGAGCTCGCCGACCGTATCGCGGTGCTCAACGACGGCAAGATCGCCGCCGAGGGGAGCGCCGATGAGCTGAAGCGGCTCATCCCGGGTGGGCATGTGCGGCTGCGGTTCACCGATCCGGCCGCGTACCGGAGCGCTGCCTCCGCGCTGCGCGAGGCCTCCGGGGACGACGAGGCGCTGGCGCTGCACATTCCCAGCGGCGGCAGCCAGCGCGAGCTGCGCTCCATCCTCGACTGGCTGGACTCGGCCGGTGTCGAGGCGGACGAGCTGACCGTGCACACCCCCGACCTCGACGACGTCTTCTTCGCCCTGACCAGCGGCACCGACCGGCCCAAGGCCAACCAGCCGAAGGAGGCTGTCCGATGAGTACTCCCCTGGCTCCCGCCCGCCCGACCCGGTTCTCCCTCGCCGTCCGCGACTCGTCCACGATGCTGCGCCGCAACCTGCTGCACGTACGGCGCTACCCGTCCATGACCCTGAACCTGCTGCTCACGCCGATCGTGCTGCTGCTGCTCTTCGTCTACGTCTTCGGGGGCGTGATGAGCGCGGGCATCGGTGGCGGCGGCGCGGACCGCTCCGACTACATCGCCTATCTCGTCCCGGGGCTCCTGCTGATGACCGTCGGCAGCACCGTGGTCGGGGCCGCGATCTCCGTCTCGATGGACATGACCCTGGGCCTCATGGCCCGCTTCCGTACGATGGCGGTCTACCGCGGGTCCGTGCTCGTCGGGCACGTCGTCGGCAGCGTGCTGCAGGTGCTCGCCAGTCTGGTCCTCGTCGGTCTCATCGCCGTGGCCATCGGCTTCAGGTCCACGGACGCCACGGCCGTGGAGTGGCTGGCGGCGTGCGGCCTGATCGCGCTGTTCTCCCTGGCGCTCACCTGGATCGCGGTCGGGATGGGCATGGCCAGCCCGAACCCCGAGGCGGCCAGCAACATGACGTACCCGCTGATCCTGCTGCCGCTCATCTCCAGCGCCTTCGTCCCCATCGACGCGATCCCGGGCTGGTTCCAGCCGATCGCCGAGTACCAGCCGTTCACGCCCGCCATCGAGACCCTGCGCGGCCTGCTGCTCGGCACCGAGATCGGCAACAACGGGTGGATCGCGCTCGCCTGGTGCGTCGGCCTGACCGTGCTCGGCTACCGCTGGTCGACGGCGCTGTTCAACCGCGACCCGAAGTAGCCGAGGTGATCGCGCGGGCTGCCTCGCGCAGCTCGTCCCGCCCCAGGGCGGCGTACTCCGACACGGCGTCGGCGTACGCCGCCCTGTCGGCTTCCTCGGCCGCCTTCCGGGCGCGGTCCGCCGACATCGTCGGCTGGAAGTCGCGCATCACCCGCAGCCGTTGGGCCAACGCGATCATCCGTACGGCGGTGGCGTCGCCGGACGCGAGCTCCGCCATGCCGAGTGCGTGCAGCACCGTCCCGAGCACCAGGAGTTCCGTGGGCGAGCCGGGCGGACCGGAGAGCAGGGTCCGCAGCCCCTGCCGCAGCCGGTCGACCGGCTCCGTGACCAGCTCGAGACGCCCGGCGTGCGCGTGCGCCGTCACCGCCACCGCCAGGATCTGCAGCACCCACCGGTCGAAGAAGGGGTCGCCGCCGTGTATCGCGCCGACTGCGGGCAGCGGCTGCACGGCGCTGCGCCACAAGCCGAGCCCGACCTCCGTCAGTCCGCGGGCGAGCGCGATCTCGGCGCGCCCGAGGACGTCCATGCCGTAGTTGTCCTGCTGCGTGGTGTCGGCGCCCTCCGCCTGCCGCAGCCAGTACTCGGCCTCGTCGGGGTCGCCGCGCTGCAGGCAGGCGAGGACGAGGCTCCAGCGGACGCCGATGATGTCGTGCTCGTCGCCGAGCCGCGGCAGCGCCTCGAGCGTCGCCTTGAGGTGCCCGTACGCTTCCTCGCCCCGCTCCGTCTGCAGGCACAGCTCGCTCAGCCGGGCGTGGCCCATGACCTGAAGGAACGGGTTGTCGGCCGGCGCCAGTGCGGTGGTGATCCGGCGAGCCGAGGCGAGCGCGCGGTCGGTGTGGTGCTCCGACTCCCAGACGTAGGTGGCGACGCACTCTGCGATGCCGGCGAGCAGCGGCTGCTCGCTGTCGCAGAGCCTCTGCAGCACGTCGTAGTCGGGAGGCAGCATCTCGGGGATCCTGCTCAGCACGATCGCGGCGGCCCGCAACAGCGTGTCCGGCGGGGCCGGGGGCAGCCGCCTGAGGGTGACGAGATGGCGTACGGCGACCGGGCCGTAGCCCATGAACAGGTTCGCCGTGCAGAAGACCGCGGCGGCGCGGGCGACTTCGACGTATTCGGGCTCGGGGTGGTAGTGCGACAGCGGCGGGCCGGTGTCGGTGGCGAGGGCGACGAGGCGGAGGTAGTTGGAGCCGGTGGACCACAGGGCGGCGAGGACGGCGGTGAGGGCGGCGGTGGTGGGGCCG
This sequence comes from Streptomyces scabichelini, assembly GCF_011045015.1. Lineage (GTDB taxonomy): Bacteria > Actinomycetota > Actinomycetes > Streptomycetales > Streptomycetaceae > Streptomyces > Streptomyces scabichelini. The sequence continues at coordinate 26,643 of NZ_JAAKZY010000081.1, forward strand.
TCCGCACGGGCCAGGGCGTGCCGCAGGGCCAGCACGAGGTTGTCCTGCTCGGCCCTGATCCGCTCCCAGGCGGTCAGCGGTTCCGAGCGGAAGAGCCAGTCGTGGTGCGCGGCCCCGAAGTCCCGCGCCCAGGCGAGGAACCGGCCGATGGTCTCCTCTTCCTCGCCTGCCTCCGCGCGCCGGGCCGCACTGAACTCCCGTACGGTCTCCAGCATCCGGAACCGCACATCGGCCCGGGTCTCGGCGACGGTGAGCAGCGACTGATCGGTCAACTGCTCCAGCAGGAACAGCGCGTCCTCGCCGAGCACCTGCTCCGCCGCTTCACCGGAGAAGCCGCCGGGGAACACGGACAGCGTGCGCATCGCTGCCCTGGCCTCGTCGTCGAGGAGGTTCCAGCTCCACTCCACGACGGCGTGCAGTGTGCGGTGGCGCTCCGGCACGTCCCGCGCCCCGCCGCGCAGCAGCGCGAACCGGTCGCCGAGGCGGCGGGCGATCTCCGGTACCGAAAGCACCCGCACCCGTGCCGCGGCCAGCTCCACGGCGAGCGGCAGCCCGTCGAGGTGGCGACACAGCTCGGCCACCGCGTCCGGCGGCAGCTCCACGCCGGTCCTGGCGGCCCGGGCCCGCTGCGTGAACAGCTCGACCGAGGTGTCGAGACCGAGCTCCGGCAGCACGTACACCGCCTCCGACGTGAGGCCCATCGGGGCCCGGCTGGTGGCCAGCACCCGCAGGTCCTTCGAAGACGAGACCAGGGCCTGTACGAGGCCGGCGGCGCCCCCGATGACCTGCTCGCAGTTGTCCAGCGCCAGCAGAGCGGGCCCGGAGCCGAGCACGCCGAGGATGGCGGACACCGGGTCGGCCGAGGTGGGTCCGCCCATGCCGCCGTGCCGCCCCTCGCCCGCGCCGAGCGCGGAGGCCACCTCCGTGGCCACGTCCTCGTCCGCGGTGACGCCGGCGAGCGGCACGAAATACACCACGCGCTGCTCGGCCCGGCGGCTGACGGCGTGCGCGAGCCGGGTCTTGCCGAGGCCGCCGGGTCCGACGACCGTGACGGCGCGGGAAGCGCGCAGCAGCCGCTCCACCTCCGCGATGTCCTCGTCCCGGCCGAGCAGCGGGTTCGGCTCGTGCGGTACGCCGTGCCTGACCACCGGCGCCTCGCCGCGCAGCAGCTCCCGCTGTACGGCCTTGAGCCCGGCTCCCGGATCCGTGCCGAGCGTCTCGCGCAGCTCACGGCGGTACGCCTCGTACCGCGTCAGCGCGGCGGACGGGCCCGCCGTCGCCGCCTCGCCGCGCAGCAGCTCGGCGAGCACCTCCTCGTCGCGCGGACGCTCCGAAGCGACCGCGGCCAGCGGCCCGGTCGCCTCCGCGTGTCGTCCGAGCCGGGCGAGCGCGAGCGCCCGTGCGCGGACGAGCGTGTCGCGGACGGGGGCGCGTTCGGTGCGCAACGCGGCCACGGGGTCTGTGCTTTCGCCAGGCCCGCCGGCCCCGTCAGGGGTGCCCTCCCACAGCGCGAGCCCGGCCTCGGCCGCGGCCAGCGAGCCCGCGTGGTCCCCGGCCCTGGCCCGGTCCGCGCTCGCGGCGGCGTGCAGCAGCAGGGCGGAGCTGTCGACCTGGTCCTCGGTGAGGGCGAGCCGGTATCCGGTCGGCGTGCCGGCGAGGACGTCGGCGCCCAGCTGCGCCCGTGCCCTGGACACGAGGACCTGCACCGCCTTCGCCGGCCTCTCCGGCAACTCGTCCGGCCACAGCCCTGCCACCAGCCGCTCGGTGCTGCAGCCCGTGCGCAGGTCGCCCGCGAGCAGCGCGAGCAGACCCCGCAGCCGGGGCGCGGTGACCTCCTGTCCGCGATAGGCGACACGCGGCAGCAGAGTCAGGTCGGTGGTCACTCGTGCAGGTTAGCCAAGGCGCCGGCCGCCCGAACTCCCGCTGCGCGTGCGGCGGGTACTTGTATCCACCGCACGCAACGCGCATCGTGGCCATGCGCCGTTGGGGACGGAGGGTCACGCGTATGCCGCAGGAGAACCCGGAGCTTCACATCGTGTTCCACCCGGTCGTCGGTGAGCCGCTGGCCGTCAAGAGCCGTGACTTCGCGTCGCTGGAGTCGGCCGTGGACGCGGTGACCGAGGCGCTGGAGGCGGGGCACACGCTGCGTTTCGAGCTGAACGGCCGTGACGACGTCGACAGTGGGACCGCGCTGGTGAACTGTTCCAACGTCGTCGCGGTCAAGGTACGTCCCGTATCGGCGAAGGGTGCCGACGACGGCCAGTACCTGTGATCACGTACTGCTGATCAGGCTACGGCTGATCACGTATTGGCGATTGCGCAGTGCTGATCACGTGGTGGGGGTGACCTCGGGATCTCCGGAGCCATCCGGCTCGTAGAGCTCGAACCAGATGCTCTTGCCCTCGCCCCGCGGGTCCACCCCCCATGCGTCCGCGAGCAGTTCCATGAGCATCAGCCCCCGCCCGGAGGACGCCAGTTCGCCGGGCTGTCGCTTGTGGGGCAGGGCGTCGCTGCAGTCGGTCACCTCGACCCGCATCCGGCGGGAACCCGCGTCGCCCGTCATCTCGGCGACGAGCAGCGCGTCGGCGTCCGTGTGCACGAGTACGTTCGTGACCATCTCCGAGACCAGGAGGACCGCCGAGTCGACCTGGTCCTCGGAGGCCCAGTCGTGCAGCAGCTCGCGCAGCTGGTGGCGCGCTCCCGCGACCCGCTCGGGTTCGGCCTGCGCGACGGTCAGCACGGTGCGGCGTACGGACGTCGGTGTCGCCGGCTGGTCGCCGCAGCCGCAGCCCTTCCCCTGCCGGCACAGCAGCAGGACCGCGATGTCGTCCTCGCGGCGGTCCACCAGAGGCCCGGTCGTGTGGTGCGAGGAGGGGCCGTGCACGGCCTGGACCAGCGCGTCGGCCAGCTCCTCCAGGTGGCTCTCTTCGCCGTCGTGGCTCTCCAGGATCTTGCGGATCCGGAGCCAGCCGGTGTCGAGGTCGTGCCCACCGGTCTCGATGAGCCCGTCCGTGCAGATCAGCATCGTCTCGCCGGGTTCCAGGGCGAGCCGTGTCGTCGGATAGTCCGCGTCCGGGTCGATGCCCAGGGGCAGCCCGCCCGCGGTCGGCCGGGTCAGCACGGTCCCGTCGGCCATCCGTATGGCCGGGTCCGGGTGCCCGGCGCGGGCGATGTCCAGTACGCCGGTCGCGGGGTCGACCTCGACATACAGGCAGGTCGCGAAGCGCAGGTCGGCGACCTCCTCGTCGTGCGTGATCCCGCACAGGAACCGTGAGGCGCGCGACAGCACGGCGTCCGGGCGGTGCCCTTCGGAGGCGTACGCCCGCAGCGCGATCCTCAGCTGGCCCATGAGACCGGCGGCTCGTACGTCATGGCCCTGGACGTCGCCGATGACGAGGGCGAACCTGCCGGTGGGGAGCGGGATCATGTCGTACCAGTCGCCGCCGACCTGGAGGCCGCCGCCGGTGGGCACGTACCGTGCGGCCACGCTCATGCCCGGGATCTGCGGCCCCAGGTTGGGCAGCATCGAGCGCTGGAGGCCGTCGGTCAGCTCCCGCTCGGACTCGGCGGCCCCGGCGCGCGAGAGGGCCTGCGCCAGCATGCGCGCCACCGTCGTGAGGACCGAGCGCTCGTCGGGCGTGAAGGAGACGCGGTATGTGAAGGCCGCCATCCACGCGCCCAACGTGCGCCCCGCGACGATGAGCGGCAGAAACGCCCATGACTGCCGCCCGAAGCCCCGGGCGAGCGGCCACGCGGCGGGATAGCGCTCCTGGTAGTGCTTCGGCGAGGACAGATAGACCGCACGGCCGGTGCGTACGACCTCCGCGGCCGGATAGTCCGTCTCGACCGACATCGCGGAGAACGGTCCTTCGTCACCGCCGGCATGGTGCCCGTGGTGGCCGATGAGCGTCAGCCGGTCGCCCTGCACGCCGAAGACGGCCAGGCCGTCCGGCGAGAACCCGGGCATCGACAGGCCGGCCGCGACCCGCAGCACCTCCTCCGTGGACCGCGCCTCGGCCAGCGCGCGCCCCGCGTCCAGCAGGAACGCCTCGCGCGAGCGGCGCCAGTCGCCCGTGACGGGTGTGCGCGCGGCGGCACCCGGCGGTGGCTCCGACACCTCCTGAAGGGTGCCGACCAGCTGGTAGGAGGCCGTTTCACGGTCGTAGGTCGGCTTGGAGCGGCTGCGCACCGTGCGCAGCACATGTCCCTGCCCGTCCATGACCCGCATCCGGAGTTCGGCGATGGTGCCTTCGGAGGCGGCGAGCTGGACGACCGGTTTGACCTCGTTCCAGTCGACCGGGTGGAAGCGGGCGCGGGCGCCGGCCTCCGTGACCGTTGTCGGCTGGGCGGGCAGCCCGAGCAGCCGTGCGGCCTCGGCATCCAGAGTGACCAGCTCGGCCGCGTTGTCCCACCGCCACAGGCCGGTCGCGAGGGCGGCAAGGACGTCCCCCACGGCGGGCAGGGGCTCACCAGTGCGCATCGCCCCACTGTAGGAAGAGGTGATCGTGGGCGGCCACCGAAGGGAGGAAGGCCACCCATCGGGCGCCGGACCGTGACCGGTCCGTGATGGTCGTGACCCGTCCGTAATGGTGGGGAGGCGGGCTGTGGCTCCCCGGTACGCTTGGGTCTGTGTTTTTGGGTCTGTGTTTCACGTGAAACACAGACCGTGACACACAGGCCCTGAGACACAGGCCGTGACATACACCCCGATCCGCGAAGACTGGATGAACGACGATGCATCGGTACAGGTCCCACACCTGCGGCGAGCTCCGCGCCTCTGACGTCGGCAGCGACGTCCGGCTGAGCGGCTGGCTGCACAATCGGCGCGACCTGGGCGGCATCCTCTTCATCGATCTGCGCGACCACTACGGCATCACGCAGCTCGTCGCCCGCCCCGGCACGGCTGCGTACGAGGCGCTGGACAAGCTCTCCAAGGAATCGACCGTCCGTGTCGACGGCCAGGTCGTCTCGCGCGGCGCCGAGAACATCAACCCGGACCTGCCCACCGGCGAGATCGAGGTCGAGGTCGGCGAGGTCGAGCTGCTGGGCGCGGCCGCCCCGCTGCCCTTCACGATCAACACCGAGGACGGTGTGAACGAGGAGCGGCGTCTGGAGTACCGCTTCCTGGACCTGCGCCGCGAGCGCATGCACCGCAACATCATGCTGCGTACGGCGGTCATCGCCGCGATCCGCAACAAGATGACGACGCTCGGCTTCAACGAGCTGGCGACCCCGATCCTGACGGCCACGTCGCCGGAGGGCGCCCGCGACTTCGTCGTGCCGTCCCGTCTGCACCCGGGCAGGTTCTACGCCCTTCCGCAGGCCCCGCAGCAGTTCAAGCAGCTGCTGATGATCTCCGGCTTCGACCGCTACTTCCAGATCGCGCCCTGCTTCCGGGACGAGGACGCGCGCGCGGACCGTTCGCCGGGCGAGTTCTACCAGCTCGACGTGGAGATGTCCTTCGTCGAGCAGGAGGACGTGTTCCAGCCCATCGAGCAGCTGATGACGGAACTCTTCGAGGAGTTCGGGAACGGCCGCCACGTCACCTCCCCCTTCCCGCGGATCCCGTTCCGCGAGGCGATGCTGAAGTACGGCTCCGACAAGCCGGACCTGCGGGCCCAGCTGGAGCTCGTCGACATCACCGATGTCTTCGAGGGCTCGGAGTTCAAGGCCTTCGCGGGCAAGCACGTACGGGCGCTGCCCGTGCCGGACGTGTCGTCGCAGCCCAGGAAGTTCTTCGACCAGCTCGGTGACTTCGCGGTCTCGCAGGGCGCGAAGGGCCTGGCGTGGGTGCGGGTCGCCGAGGACGGTTCGCTGACGGGCCCGATCGCCAAGTTCCTGACGGAGGACAACGTCGCGGAACTGACGAAGAGGCTTTCCCTGGCGGCGGGCCACGCGGTGTTCTTCGGCGCGGGCGAGTTCGACGAGGTCTCGAAGATCATGGGCGCGGTGCGGGTGGAGGCCGCTCGTCGCGCCGGCCACTTCGAAGAGGACGTCTTCCGCTTCTGCTGGGTCGTCGACTTCCCGATGTTCGAGAAGGACGAGGAGACGGGTCGTATCGACTTCTCCCACAACCCCTTCTCGATGCCGCAGGGCGGGATGGAGGCCCTGGAGACCCAGGACCCGCTGGACATCCTGGCCTGGCAGTACGACATCGTCTGCAACGGCGTCGAGCTGTCCTCCGGCGCGATCCGGAACCACGAGCCCGACATCATGCTCAAGGCCTTCGGTATCGCGGGCTACGAGGAGGAGACGGTGGAGCGCGAGTTCGCCGGCATGCTCCGCGCGCTTCGCTTCGGTGCGCCTCCGCACGGCGGCATCGCGCCGGGCCTGGACCGCATCGTCATGCTCCTGGCCGACGAGCCCAACATCCGCGAGACGATCGCCTTCCCGCTCAACGGCAACGCCCAGGACCTGATGATGGGCGCGCCGACGGAGCTGGAGGAGGCGCGGCTGCGGGAGCTGCACCTTTCGGTACGCAAGCCGCAGCCGAAGTAGCTCCGCTGGTGGTGCAGTGATTCGGCTGCGGGTCGGTGGGGGCTGGTCGCGCAGTTCCCCGCGCCCCTAAGGAGGCCTGCGGCCTCCTTAGGGGCGCGGGCAACCTGTGAGAGTCACGTGGAATCGCACAGTCCGTACCCATGTTGCTGACAGGCGCCGTCCCTAACGTCCTGCCCATGACTGGGACCGAGACTCAACAGCCGAAGCACAAAAGGAACATGACGCGGCGCAAGGTCGTCGTGGCAGGTGGCGCGGCCGTGGCCGCGGTGGGTGTGGGCGGCGGTATCGCCGCGACCGCGAACGCGGGCCAGACGACGAGCGCGAACACCGATGCCTCCCCGCTTGCCGCCGGCAGCGCCGCGGAGGAGTGCTACAAGCTCACCTCGGAGACCACCGAGGGCCCGTACTACATCGACGCCGACAAGCTCCGGCAGGACATCACCGAGGACAAGGAGGGCATCCCGCTCACCCTCCGCCTCAAGGTGATCGACAACGAAACCTGCAAGCCCGTCAAGAACGCCGCGGTCGACATCTGGCACTGCGATGCGCTGGGCATCTACTCCGGGTACGAGGACGTCTCTACCGGCGGCGGTGGCGGTACGCCGCCCAGCGGCACCCCCTCCGGCACGCCGACCGGCTCCCCGCCCGAGGGCGGGAGCCCTGGCGGTCACCAGGAGCCGACCGACGACGAGCGCTATCTGCGCGGCACCTGGCGGACGGACAGGAACGGCTTCGTCACCTTCAAGACGATCTTCCCGGGCTGGTACCGGGGCCGCTGCGTCCACATCCACACGAAGGTGCACGTCAACGGCGAGTGGACGGACGCCGGTTACGAAGGCGGCAACACCTGCCACACCGGCCAGTTCTTCTTCGACGAGGAGTCCGTCCTCGCCTCCGCCGAGGTGGAGCCGTACTCGACGTCGACGACGGAGCGCACCACGCTCACCGAGGACACGATCTACGACCAGAGCGGCACGACCGGCGGCCTGCTCAAGCTCAAGTACCAGAAGAACAACATCGCCAAGGGCGTCGTCGGCTCCATCACGATGGGAGTCGACCCGGAGGCCACCCACGAGGGCACGGACGACGCGGTCCAGCCGGGCGCGTAGGAGACAGCGGCGGCTTCGGCTTCGGCGAGCTGACGGACGTTCAGCTCGCTCGGCGTACCCAGCGGTAGTGACCTTGGCCGGATGCACGTTGGGCCTGCCCGTGGATTGTTGAGCGGCAGGCCCAACGGGTATGAGCTTCTCGCGCGTACAGCGGCGGCATGCCCGGCACGCAGATCTCCGGTGCCACGCCCATCCGTATTCCGGCGAAGCACTCCTGGTAGCGGGCGACCCAGGCTGTCGTGACCGCCTGTCGTGACCGCCTGCCGTGAACGGGAGGGCCTGGAGGGTGACTCGTTCTTCGGCGTTCTGAGGTTGCTGAAGCGTCACTGATTCAGCGGAATGTGCCGCATCTCCTCCCTTGTCCCGGCGCGCGGCTTAGGGTGACCGGACCGTAGGCCGGGTGGGGCACAGCAGAGGTGGGGTGGCCGGGGCATGACAGAGCTTGGCAAGGGTGGGAACACGGCTCTGGGTGCGGGGCGTGTCACCGCCGAACTGCACAGCGTGGGTGACCCGGTCGATCTCAGCGCACTGCTGGTCGGCGCGGACGGCAAGGTCAGGTCCGACGACGACATGGTCTTCTACAACCAGCCCTCCGCCGAGGCCGGCGCCGTGCGTCACCTCGCGGCCGACGCCGGCGGCCCGGAGCGCGTCGAGGTGGACCCGGCCGCCCTGCCCGCCGACGTGGACCGGGTCGTGCTGGTCGGCAGCTGCGATCCCGACGACGCGGCCCGCACCTTCCGCGAGGTGAAGGAGGTGAGGATGCGTGCCGTCCAGGACGGGGCGGCGCCCGTCGACTTCCGTCCCCCGGCCCTCATCGACGGCGAACGTGCCGTGCTCCTGCTGGAGATCTACCGCCGGGGCGACGCGTGGAAGCTCCGCGCCATCGGCCAGGGGTACGCCGAGGGCCTCGCGGGCCTCGCCACCGACTTCGGGGTACGGGTGGAGGAGCCCGAGGCCACGGACGAGGACCCCTCCTATACGGATGAGGACCCCACACCCACTCCTGCGCCTGCGCCTGCGCCCAGCCTGGTCAAGCCCCCGCTCGGCGCCATCAGCCTCGACAAGGGCGGTCAGGCATCGATCAGCCTGGACAAGCGGGACCGCGAACTGGTGGTCACCGCGTCGCTGGAGTGGGACGGGGGCAGCGAGCAGCGGCGCAAGAAGGGCGCGGATCTCGATCTGTACGCCCTGTTCGTACCGGCTTCGAAGGCGCTACGTGGCGACAAGGCACCCGGCACACTCGTCAAGGCCGCGCCCGCGGCTGCGAAGGGCACCGCGAAGAAGGGGACGGACGAAGGGGCGGACAAGGGGGCGGACAAGGCCGCCGGCGTCGTGTACTACAACCGCCTCGGCTCGGTGGAGAGCCGGCCCTTCATACGCCTGGACGGCGACGCACGCGTACCCGGCCGCGAGACCGTCCAGATCGTCCGCCCCGACGAACAGGGCTACGTCCTGCTCTGCGCGTACTCCGCGGTCAGCAACGGATTCGGCTCCTTCCGCAGTTTCGGCGCGAAGGTCGTCGTCACGGACGGCCGAGGCTCCACCGTCACCGTGCCCCTCTTCGAGAACACCAAGACCCGCTACTGGGTCGCCATCGCGCTGGTCGACTTCACCGACCCCGACGGAGCGGCCATCCGCCACATCGAGGCCTACAGCGGCCGAATGACGGAACGCCGCCCGGTCCTCCACCCGGACGGCACCATCGAGATGAACGGCGGCCCGGTGGAGTTCAAGAGGCGCTGATCCGCCGGCCACGAGCTCACGTCACGCTCCAGATGCGCCGGTAGAAGTCGGTCCGATGCGGATCGGGTTCGATGCCGTATCCCTCGAGGAGGGTGTCGTCCCAGCCCGGGCCGTAGTTCCACTCGGTGCTCCAGGTGGCGACGGCCAGGTCGGCCCAGCGGTCGGCGAGACCGAGGGCGCCCATGTCGACGTGACCGGACCAGGAGCCGTCCTCGTACAGCAGGGTGTTCGGAGCGCAGGGGTCGCCGTGGCATACGACGAGGCGGTCGACCGGCGGCGGATCGGGCAGGTCCGCGGGTATCTCCATGCCCGCCCGCCGGGCACGCTCCAGGCGGTGATCGACAGACCAGCTGAACGGGCAGTCGGCCACGGGCAGAGCCTCGTGCAGGGCCCGCAGTCCGGCGCCCAGGGCGCGTACGGCCGTTGCGGCATCTGCCTTCCACCGCGGGCTGACGGCGCTCTCGCCGGGCAGCCCATGGGTGACGAGCCAGGTTCCGTCCTCGTCGCCTCCGTGGTCCCGGACACGAGGTACGGGTGTGAAGTGCCCGGCCCAGCGCAGCCGTTCCGCCTCGGCGGCCAGGTCAAGGCCGGAGCCCGCCGGCGCCCACTTGGCGAACAGCGGCTCCCGACCGTCGCCGCCGATCCGGAACGTCAGGCCGCCCAACTGGTTCAGCCACACGGGCAGCAGGGGCCGGTCGCCGGCCAGCTCGGCGATCGGCGCGGGCACGCGCACGGCGGAGGACGGCGGTCCGGCGGGCATGGGCATGGGTGTGGGCATGGGCGCATGATCCCCTGCGTACCGCTCCGCGAGCGAGCGGTTTTCCGCTGCCGCTCAGGGTCTGCGCGACCTCCTCGGTATCGAGGTGCCGGTGATCTGCGCTCCCTTCGGCCCCTGGGAGGAGGTGGGGCTCGCCGCCGCCGTGTGCGAGGCGGGTGGTCTTGGCAGCCTCGGCACGGCGGTACGGTCCGTCGACGAGCTCAGGGAGCAGTGGTCCGCCCTGCGGGTGCCGGCCGGCGAGATCGTGCGCCGGATGGCGGAGGAGGCAGAGGCCGTCCTGACGAGGCTCGCACCCGCCGCGCGATGAACGGTGCCACCCACCAACTTCCGCCCGCCTCCCACCTTCCCGAACCTGACGGCAACCTTTCCGTCCCCCGTGACCACAGATGAGACGGAAGCCCCGTTCCCCCCACCGGGGCTTCACGAACTACGTGCACGTTCCGCAACGCGTGCACGCGCACCCGAACCACGTAAGGACTCATCCGTGGCATCACCTTCGCACCGCCGGTCCCTCCGTCGGAGACGCACCGCGCTGTTATCCGTCGCCGCTGTGGTGGCCGCCGGGCTCGGCGCGGTTCCCCTTGTGATGAACGCGAACGCGGGTCCCGTAGAGCCGGCCCGCCAGTCGCTGCCCGCCAAGGACGGCTGGGCGGCGAGCGGCTCCGGTACGACGGGCGGCTCGAAGGCCGACTCCGTGCATGTCCACACCGTCAGCACCCGCGCCGAGCTGGCGAAGGCCCTGGGCAACGGCTCCGACTCCACGCCGAAGATCATCAAGATCAAGGGCACGATCGACGCGAACGGCGGCAGCAGCTGCGCCGACTACGCCGCCGGCACCGGTTACTCGCTGGCCGCCTACCTCAAGGCGTACGACCCGGCGACGTACGGCAAGAAGATGCCGTCGGGCACGCAGGAGACGGCCCGCGCCGCCGCCCAGGCCAAGCAGAAGAAGAACATCGTGTTCCGGGTGCCGCCGAACACCACGCTCGTGGGCGTACCGGGCAGCAATGCCGGGATCAAGGGCGGCAGCCTGCTGGTGCAGAACGTGGACAACGTCATCATCCGCAATCTGGCCCTCACCGCCACCGAGGACTGCTTCCCGCAGTGGGACCCGACGGACGGTTCCTCCGGCGAGTGGAACTCCGCCTACGACTCGGTCACCCTGCGCGGCGCGACCCATGTGTGGGCCGACCACAACACCTTCAGCGACGCCCCGACGTACGACAAGGCGTTGAAGACGTACTTCGGCCGCAAGTACCAGATCCACGACGGTGCCCTCGACATCACCAACGGCTCGGACCTGGTGACCGTCGAGCGCAACCAGTTCACCAACCACGACAAGACGATGCTGATCGGCAGCAGCGACACCGACAGCACCGGCAAGCTGCGCGTCACCATCCACCACAACGTGTGGAAGGGCATCGTCCAGCGCGCCCCGCTGGCCCGGATCGGTCAGATCCACCTCTACAACAACGTCTACGACACGACGACCGTCAACGGCTACGCGCCCAAGTACAGCCTCGACTCCCGGGCGAAGGCCCAGGTCGTCGCCGAGCACAACGCCTGGAAGCTGCCGGCTGGCGCGAAGGTCGCGAAGCTGCTGAGCGGCGACGGCACGGGTTCGGTCGCGGGCGGCGGCAATCTCGTCAACGACGAGGCGACGGACATAGTCGCCGCGTACAACTCCGCGAACTCGTCGAAGAAGCTGAAGACGACGGTGAACTGGAAGCCGACGCTGTCCGCCGGCCTCCAGACCTCGGCGAAGAGCCTGGTCACGGAGCTGGCGACCACGACCGGCGCCGGGATCCTGAAGTAGCGCCCGCCACCTGCTGAGCGCCGTGGCGGCGCGCTCCTGAAAACGGCTGGGCCCCGGGGATGAATCGACTCTCCCCGGGGCCCAGCTTGGTACGGCTCACGCCTCGAACTCGGTGAGATCGATCGCGTGGACGCGCAGGTGGTGGCCGTACTCCGGGTGGACGGTCTCGCGTTCCAGGGTCATGCCGAGCTTGCGCATCACGTTCTCGGAGGCGTCGTTGCCCGCCTGGGTGATGCTGACGAGGCGGTCGAGGCCGCGGTCCTGGAGAGCGAACTCCATCGAGGCCTGGGCGGCTTCGGACGCGTACCCCTGGCCCCAGAACTGCCGGCCGAGCCGCCAGCCGATCTCCACGGCCGGCAGGATCTCCGGCAGGAAGTGGGGCACGGACAGGCCCGTGAAACCGGCCAGTTCACCGGAGGAGAGCAACTCGACGGCGAAGAGCCCGAAGCCCTCCTCGTCCCACTCCTCCTCCCACCGCTCGATGTCCTCCGCAGTCTGCTCGAGGTCGCGGACGGAACCGTCTCTGATCCAGCGCATGACCTCCGGATCGGCGTTGATCTCCGACATGGGAACCAGGTCGTCGTCGTGCCAGCGACGGAGGAGCAGGCGAGGGGTACGGATCTCGGTCATGGGACCGATCCTGCCGGAGACGGGGCCGGCAGGGGTAATCGGCGGTCCGGCCCCAGGAGCGGTGGTGCATGGATTACGCGGTCGGCTTCTCCTCCAGGCGTGGGAAGAGCACCTCCTCGGCGCCCAGGGAGTCCCAGAGCCTCTGGGAGGTCTCCGGCATGATCGGGTTCAGCAGGACCGCCACCGCGCGGAGCGACTCGGCCGCCGTGTAGAGGATCGTGGTGAGGCGGGCCTTGCCCTCTTCCGACTGGTCCTTGGCCACCTTCCACGGCTCCTGCTCCGTGATGTAGCCGTTGACCTGCTTCACGAAGTCGAAGACGGCGAGGATGCGCCCTGGAAGTCCAGGTCGTCACCGATGCGGCGGTACTTGTGCGGCGACCCGAGAACGGTCATCCGCGATGCCCTCTGTTCTGTGGCCGATCTGGCCCGGCCCAGAGAGGTCGCGGTGCACGGCGGTGTGGAGCCGTACCGCAACGGGGTGCGCATGCGGAGAGTGCGAGGGCTCGTGACCAGGCCGGAGCGAACGGGCCGTCGACCAGGCTTCCGTGATCGATGCGGGAAGGACGGGCGTTCGTGTCAGGCCGGTCACCCGGCCCTGCCCGACCGCGCGTACCGCCGTCGGGCAGGGGCCTCCGCCGACCTCAGTGGCTACTCGTCCGTGAAGATCTCGTCGGCGGAGCGGGCGATGATGGCCCGCCGGTGCCAGTGGCGCAGGGTCTCTGGGTCGTCGCAGCTGGTGATGCGCTCGCGGACTGCTTCGGGGACGTCGAGGCCGCGCACATCGAAGACATCCAGGATGTCCTCGGCCCGGCCCTGCGCCTGGCCCTGCGCCCGGCCTTCGTCGCGGGCTTCTTCAAAGATGGGCGACTTGTAGAAAGAAAGGTCCACGGCCACTAGTTTCCTCCACAGTGCTGCGGCGGGCAGCTTGCCCAGGCCCTGACAGATGATTTCGATGACGGGGTCGATGTCCGGATTCTTGCAAGGGCCACTGGGGAGGCCCGAAGGTGACCGGGCGCGCTGCCCACTCGGCGGTCGCGCGGTCCTGGCAGACGACCAGCAGCATTGGCTGCAGCCGGTATTTCGTGAGCAGGTACGAGGCGTAGTACGCCCAGCTCGCGGGCTTGTGCGGGTCCTTCTTGCCCTGGGCCTCGGCGGCGAGGAGAAGCGGCTCCTCGTCCTCCGTCTCCAGCCGCAACAACGTGTCGACGCGGCGTTCCAGCGGGCGGGTCTCGGTGAGGTCGGTCGGCAGGATCGTGACCGAGGTGGGACGGGCGAAGCGGACGCCGAGCACCTCGGACACCCCGGAGAAGAGGCCCGGGTGGTCTTGGAAGAAGGTTGATGGAAGTCACCTGTGGCACATGCCTTAGGCAAGTTCTGTGGCGAGCGTAAGGCAGCAACACGCCCTAAAAGGGGCTCAGTTGGTGAGATTCACCCGCAGGGGTGAGCTTGCGGCGTTCCGTCAGACAGCCCTGCGGGCGGGTGGCCGGAGCTCGTGACAGTTGCGGCAGCATGCGCCGGGTTCGGGCGAGCAGAAGCCGTGTCGCAGCGGTCCCCAACTTCCTTCAAACGCGAGGGCCCGGTCACGTCGTACGACGTGACCGGGCCCTCGCGCTGGTTACTCCGCTGCGCCGCCGAAGCGCTCCTTGTACGTCTCCAGGTCCTCGTCCGTGATCTTGGCGAAGAGGACCGGGGGGACCGTGAAGGGGGTACCGGTGGGGAGGAAGGACAGGGCTCGGGCCTCCTCCGGCGTGACCCACGGCGCCGAATCGTCCTGGAGAGCGAACGCCGAGCGCATCGCCTTCGCCGACGCCGGGATGAAGGGCTCCGAGATCACCGAGTAGAGGTGGATCAGGTTCATCGCCGTACGGAGGGTCAGGGCCGCGCTCTCCGGGTTGGTCTTGATCTCCAGCCAGGGGGCCTTCTCCTCCAGGTACGAGTTGCCGGCCGACCAGAGTGCGCGCAGGGCCGCCGCCGCCTTGCGGAACTGGATGGCCTCCATCTGCTCCTCGTACTCCGCGAGCAGGCGGGCGATCTCCTCGCCCAGCTTGGCCTCCGCCTCGCCGGGCTCGCCGCCCGCGGGGACGTCGTCGCCGAAGCGCTTGCGGGAGAAGGACAGGACGCGGTTGACGAAGTTGCCCAGCGTGTCCGCCAGGTCCTTGTTCACCGTGGCCGTGAAGTGCTCCCAGGTGAACGATGTGTCGTCCGACTCGGGGGCGTTCGCCATCATGAAGTAGCGCCAGTAGTCGGCGGGCAGGATCTCCAGCGCGTCGTGCGTGAAGACGCCGCGCTGCTGCGAGGTGGAGAACTTGCCGCCGTAGTAGTTGAGCCAGTTGAAGGCCTTGATGACGTCGACCTTCTTCCACGGGGAGCGGGTGCCCAGCAGGGTCGCCGGGAACATCACGCTGTGGAAGGGGACGTTGTCCTTGCCCATGAACTGCGTGTAGCGGACGTCGGCCTCCGACTCCCACCACCACGAACGCCAGTCACGGTTCTCCGGGTCCTTGTCCGCCCACTCCTTCGTCGCGCCGATGTACTCGATCGGGGCGTCGAACCATACGTAGAAGACCTTGCCCTCGGCTGCCAGGTCCGGCCAGGTGTCGGCCGGGACCGGGACGCCCCAGTCCAGGTCACGGGTGATGGCCCGGTCGTGCAGGCCCTCCGTCAGCCACTTGCGGGCGATGGAGGAAGCCAGCACCGGCCAGTTGTCGGCGCGCTCGTCGACCCAGGCCTCGACCTCGCCGGCCAGCGCGGACTGGAGGAGGAAGAGGTGCTTGGTCTCGCGGATCTCCAGGTCGCTGCTGCCGCTGATCGCCGAGCGCGGCTCGATGAGGTCGGTCGGGTCCAGTACGCGCGTGCAGTTCTCGCACTGGTCGCCGCGGGCCTTGTCGTAGCCGCAGTGCGGGCAGGTGCCGATGATGTAGCGGTCCGGCAGGAAGCGGCCGTCGGCGTTCGAGTACACCTGGCGGATCGCCCGCTCCTCGATGAACCCGTTCGCCTTCAGTTCGCGGGCGATCTCCTGCGTGATGTCGCGGTTCTGCGGGGACGAGCTGCGGCCGAAGTAGTCGAAGGCCAGCTGGAAGCCGTCGTAGATCGCCTTCTGCTGGTCGTGCGCCTGCGCGCAGAACACGTCGACCGGGATGCCCTGCTCCTTGGCCGCCAGTTCGGCCGGGGTGCCGTGCTCGTCGGTCGCGCAGATGTACAGGACGTCGTGGCCGCGCTGGCGGAGGTACCGGGAGTACACGTCCGCCGGGAGCATGGACCCCACCATGTTGCCCAGGTGCTTGATCCCGTTGATGTACGGAAGGGCGCTGGTGATGAGGTGTCGAGCCATCGGGGGCTGCTCCCAAGTCGCTACAGAGGGTGACGACGGTGACTGTGAGGTCTTCGGGGTCGTCTATGGAACCTTGAAATCGTAGCCGACATGGGTGGGCCGCCCGCTTCCCGTTTTCGGCGTGGGAATGGGAAGCGGACGGCCTGGGTCGTGCGGGGTGGGTGGTGCCGGGT